>JACZVJ010000077.1 GCA_022572725.1 Nitrospinota bacterium
TCAATGCCACCTCATGCCCGCGCTCCTGGCATTTCTTCACCATGAACCGCGCGGCCTTAATCCCCTGCCGATCCGACCGAACCGAACCATAGAAGACGACGATCTTTAAGGCCATAACGCCCTCCTTAGATCAAAGGATTCAACGCTTTCGCAATCTAGGCCCTGGCTGGGGAACATCAAGGGCTACCGCAGTCACAGGCACCAATCCCTCGACCCCGGCAGGCTTCAAAGGCCTTTTGGAGGGACCGGTCAAAATTCCGCGAAGACTTTAATAGCCCATTTCATCCCGGTCAAGGTGTTTCCATGATTTGTTTCTTAAACAGGCTTTTTTCAACAGCCTGCTAGTGGACTGGCATTCAACGGGAATGGGGCCATTTCTGGCCTCTACACCTATCGCCTCAGCAAGACCCTCACCCATGGCATCGTCAAGGAACTCACGGAGTAAAACACCGTCAAGGAGGATGGCTTCCCCTCCGCAGAGTGGGGGTGCCGTGGTTGGAGCAGAGACTTGGAAAAAGAAGGTGGGTACTGCTTCTGGGGTTTGGGAAGGTCCGGTGCGTGCTGTATTTCTCTACGTGTCAGTATCCTCCCTCTTTTTCTTCGGCACGTAATCCTTGAGACCCCGCTGGATGACACCTCGATTGAGTGAAGGGTAATGGCCAAGCAGGGCTTGTCTCCCCAAGGCTGCGGTGGCTTTGTCGTCATTGTAGATAATTTCCGGGAGCAATTGGTCAATGCGTTTTCTGGCCGTGTCAAACACTTCATCTGCCAGCTCCCACACCCTGCCATCCCCAGTTATCCGGTGCTGTGATTCAGCGTACAAGGCTGTGGCGGCGATGGTGAGAATTTCTTCCCCGACCGCCTCGATTCTGTTCTGTCGGCCTTGGTCATCCCGGAGCGCTTCCCGATACCGGGCCAGAATGTACAAGACCGCCCGTGCCAGACGGCGGCTGGCCCGCTCGGCATACACGAGGTATTTCCGTACTTTGGGATGTCGCCTCTCCACGTGCCGGGGGAGTGGGGTTTGCTTCCAAAGATCAAAGTATCGGGGAAGGTACTCCTTCACGAGAGTTACAAATTCATCGGCTCGCTCATCCCGGCTTACCGTTTCGTCGAGGTATTTTTTGGCCCGCTCCAAATGAGGATTAAGGGCTTCGCGCGCCACGAAGGGCCGCAAAATATCGGTGGCTCCTTCTCCTATGCGGTACATTTCGGCATCCCTGACCAGTTGTTCCATGATGAACGCCGGCTCGCCCCGGACACCCTTTGACTCGGCCGTCTCATATCCGATTCCCCCGAAAATAATCTGGGCATCCCTGAGGAACTGAATGGCCTTTTCCGAGCAGGCTATTTTGGCGATGGCGGCTTCCATCCTGATGTCATAGGCCTTCTGATCGGCCATATGCCAGACCAGCGAGGACAGCGCCTCCATGGCAAACAGGTCAGCGGCCATGCGGCCGGTTCGCACCATCTGCGTCTGTCGCTGGCCAATGGGTTTTTGAAAGGTGATCCGGGTGTTGGCTCGATCCAGCGTTGGCTGCCAGGCCTGCTTGGCCATCCCCAGACAAATGGCCGGGATGCTGATCGCCCTCCCGACGTTGAGAATGGTGAGGGCGTACTTAAGGCCTTTTCCGATCTCTCCGATGACATTGTCCGCAGGGACACGCACGTCGGTGAAGGTCATGTGGGCGTTTTCAATGCCCCGGCATCCTTCAAATTGGCATCGTTGCCGAATGATCACGCCGGGTGCATTCATCTCCAAGATGAATGCGGTTTGCACTTTTTCTTCCGCCCCTTTCCCCTCCGGCACGGGAGTCCAGACGGTTCGACCTTCAACGTTTTCCTTTTTGGCGGGAACGCGAGCAATGAGGGTCACCATGCTGGCAATGGGCCCGTTCGTGCACCAGAGTTTTTCGCCATTGACGAGAAAGTGTGAGCCTGTCGGATCCAGCACCGCCTCGGTTTGCACGTTGGCGGCATCAGAGCCTGTGTTCGATTCGGTGAGGGCAAAGGCGGAGATTTCCTCGCGTGCCACACGAGGGAGGTATTTCTTTTTTTGGTCTTCGTTTCCAAACAGGAGAATCGGCATGGCAATCCCGATGGATTGGGGGACGGCGACGGTCAGCGACAGAATATTGCTCCAACTGGCCATGAGCGTGAGGACACGGCCGTAATTTTTATGGGAGAACTCGAGCCCCCCATAGGCTTTGGGTATTTTCATGGCAAAGGCCCCGAGCTCGAACAGGCCTTTTAAAACCGCGTCGGGAATTTTCGCTGTCCGCTCAATTTCCTCCGGATCCACGTGGCGTCGAAGAAACGCTTCTATCTTTTGGCAATACTCCTCGCCCAGTTGCTTTTCCTCTGCGGATTCTTCCGGCGGCAGGAGTAAGTCAAAGTTGGGTTTCCCCACAAACACCCCTGCCATAAAACTTAAGCCGGTCAGGCGCTCTCGGGCTTCTTCAATCCGCTCCATTCCCTTGAATAATCGTGACATACTCTTATCCCCTTCCCGGGAACCCTGCCGAGTTATCGGTGATGTTAAAATCTGCCAGACCCCAAGTACAACCCTAGGCCTGCCACTTCTGCCTCAACACCCCGCCTCCTTAAATTATAACCCCATCTCATGGCTAACACCTCAGGGTTTTTCCTTCCCTCAGGCCAATACCTGCGCGATGGCTGTTTTGGCTCCCTGCAGAATAGGGTCACCGTGGTCGGAGCAGAGTGCTTGGAAATCCAGGTTTAACAGCGTGCGGACGGTCTCCCGTGTCCGGGCCGGTTCATCTTGATACTCATCCGGGACAAAGGCGAGACCGCTCCCCCCGGCATTGGTGAGGAGATCGGCACAAAACACCACTCCCCCATGCCGGTTCAAGTAGAATGCATAGTGGGCTTCGGTGGGGCCCGGTGCGTGAACCGCCTGCAGTCCCCCCGGAAGCAGACTATCCGCCTGGTACCAGTGGTCTGGGGATTCCTCAAAATCCACTCCACCCTCAGGTCCATACACGGGTACCTTGAGTGTACGCCTCAATTGCCAGGCCGACCGCTCATGGCATGATGCCGTGAGACAAATCGCCTCGACTTCGCCTAAGCGGGTTAGGTCCTCCTCACCGATGGGGAGTGGGTCGATCAGCACCACTCGGCCCTGGTCAAGAACCGTATAACAATCGCTTTGAAAGTCGATCCGGTCATCATGCATGGTGAAGCGGAAAATCCCTGGTAGGATCTCGCCTACAAGCTGTGCGGTTCCACTGGGCTCAGGCATTTGGGTTCTCTCTCAGTTTTTGGGTGGCAGTTGGAGCTCTCGTCGAGTGGTGGCCTAAGGGCAGGCCTTTTTACTATCTGAACCATATTAAAAGCGCTTTTGCTAAGCAATACGACCTTTTGTTTCCTCCGAAAAAATGCTTTTCATCCCTTTCTAAAGGGGGAACCTCCGGTTGCTTGCTGAGCCTCCCCACCTTTGACCAACTTTTCACCCAGGTTGTATAATAATAGTGCCCTATCGATGTACTCCTCCTCGGGGTGTAACCCAGCAGCCCTCCTCAGTGTTTCTGCAGGGTTACGGTTGCTCAGCGTGGCACCTCCTCAACCCCTGAGCAACCAGCACTCATCTTATAGATGGGGCGGTTCGCATTCTCTCGCAAGCCTGGCGGAGGCGAGTGAACCGGCCGCCCCACCCTCTCTCAAAATCCAGCCCGGTGTTTGGTATGGGGCAAAGGAATCCCGGCACCCAGCATTGACACCGTCGGCGTTGCTCGCCCCAGAACTTCCGATTGCAGAACCAGGGATACCCATCATAACTTAGGTAATATGTCGGAATTTGGGTGTCAGTTTTTGAAGACCCCCTATTTTACTTTTTTATCCCTTTGACCCATAACGAGGTTGTTTAAAGCCGTAATATGGTACAAAATATTATTGCTAGCCCTATCCTCCATAGGCAGGTTTGTGAAACGAGTCGTCATACTAGAAAGGTACCCCCTACTCCGATTTGACTGACGATTATTTCCCGGGTCCAGGGACTCCGCGTGTGAGGTGCCCGAGAATGGAGGCGCGGGACTCGCGCCACTGCAAGCGTACGCTTTCTCATCATTGTTGGCTAAGAGGTGTATGACTCGTCCATGAATTGGAATTAAACAGTCACCATGTAGATATACCTAAAAGGAGAACTTACCATGACCACCATTACTGCGGTGATGACCAAAAAACTCCAGTCCATTCCCGGCGAACGGTCCGTGGCAGAAGCGACTCGACGTATGCGCGATGACCGAATTGGGTCTCTCCTGGTGGAACAAACCGGGGAATATGTCGGCATTGTGACCGAAACCGATGTTGTGCGAAAGGGCGTCGCAGAAGGTAGGGATTTAGAAAAGCTCACCGTGGAAAAGATCATGAGCTCCCCTATGGCCGGTATCGAATCCATCAGGAGTGTACAAGATGCCCACGATATGATGGCGGACTTAGGAATCCGTCACCTGGTGGTACGGGAAGCTGGAAAGGTGATTGGAGTGCTCTCCGTTCGCGATCTCCTGGTGTATTTTAAAAGTGTATCCGAACCCAAAATAGCCCAAGACTAAGGGTCCCAGTCAGTGTGAGGCCGGATCGCTGACCAATACCCTCCAAATGAATTGAAAGAGGGTCCCCTCTCCACAGCAAACCCGAACCGCCAGCAGGTCCTCTCTGGATTCTGGGGATGGAAGAAATTCGATGAACGGTAAACGCGAAAATCTTCTCCCGCTTTATCGGGACATGTTCCTTATTCGCCGATTTGAGGAGAAGTCTGCCGAAATGTACGCCCTGGCCAAAATCGCCGGGTTTTTGCACCTGTACATTGGGCAAGAGGCGGTGGCAGTTGGCTGCCTCGCGGCGACTCGGTCCGATGATTATGTGATTTCGTCGTACCGGGACCATGGACATTGTCTTGCTCGGGGTTCCGATCCCAAGAAAGTGATGGCCGAGCTTTTCGGGCGCGCCACAGGTTTATGCAAAGGCAAGGGAGGGTCGATGCACTTGATCGATGCCGAAAGAAATTTCATGGGCGGCTACGCGATCGTGGGAGGCCATCTGCCCCTCGCCGTTGGTCTCGCCTTTGCTATCCACTATCGAAAGGGCGATCAGGTGGTGCTGTGCTTTTTTGGCGATGGCGCCGTCCCAAGCGGTCAGGCCCATGAGTCTTTTAATCTCGCGGCACTCTGGAATTTGCCGGTCATCTTCATCTGCGAAAATAATCGCTACGGGATGGGCACCCCCGTCCAACGGGAAATGTCACTTTATACCAACTTAATAGACCGGGCCATTTCCCACGGAATGCGAGCGGAGCAAGTGGATGGAATGGATGTCTTAGCCGTTCGGGACCTTATGACCAGGGTCGTGGCAGCTGTCCGGGAACGCCACCACCCCTATTTCGTGGAGGCCCTGACTTACCGTTTTATGGGCCATTCTATGGCCGATCCGGCTCACGGTGTGTATCGCACCCGTGAGGAAGTGGAAGAGGCCCGGAAGCAGGATCCACTCGGACGCCTTCGAGAAACTATTCTGAGGTCGGGATGTGGATCGGAGGTGGATTTTAAGCAACTTGAGCGGGAAATCGATGAGGTGGTCAGGGCTTCTGTTACGTTTGCTGAAGAGAGTCCATTCCCGGGCATGTCGGCCTTATATGAAGATGTGTATGCGGACCACTAGACCACGATCCTCCCCTGCAATGGGGTGAGCTTTTAGAGAAACCTCGCTCAAATACACTGTTAGAGGTTGCCATTCCGAGGTTCTTCGTCGATGGTCGTCACCTACCGAGAAGCCCTGAATCAAGCGATGCGGGAAGAGATGCGGCGGGATGGCCGGGTCTTCCTCATCGGCGAAGAGGTGGGCTACTACCAAGGGGCCTTTAAGGTCAGTAAAGGCTTCGTGGAAGAATTCGGGCCCGAGCGGGTGTTGGATACGCCCATCACCGAAGCGGGCTTTACCGGACTGGCCGTTGGGGCGGCGATGACCGGCCTCCGGCCGATTGTGGAACTGATGACGTTTAATTTTGGTATTCTCGCCTTGGACCAAATCGTCAATAACGCCGCCAAGATCCGGTATATGTCCGGCGGGCAGCTTTCGGTACCCATGGTGATTCGAGGACCGGGAAGTGCGGCCCACCAACTGGCCGCCCAACATTCGCAAAGCCTCGAGGCTTGGTTTTGTCACGTGCCCGGGCTCAAGGTCATCGCCCCCGCCACCCCCTATGATGCGAAGGGGCTCCTGAAAAGCGCGGTGCGCGACGAAAACACGGTCATTTTCTTCGAAGCGCAACTGTTGTATGGAACGAAGGGGGAGATCGAGGAAGGAGAATATACCATTCCCATTGGCAAAGCCGACGTCAAGCGGGCAGGAAGTCACGTGACGGTCGCAGCCTACTCGAAGATGTTGCTTTTGGCCTTGGAAGCCGCCGAAGAGTTAAGCCGTGAGGGCATCGAGGTGGAGGTCGTGGATCTTAGAACCTTGAAACCGCTAGATGTGGAAACCCTGGCTCAATCGGTTCACAAGACCGGCCGTTTAGTGATCGTGGAAGAAGGGTGGCGTTTTGCAGGATTGGGAGCCCAAGTCGCGGAATCCGTTTACGCCAAGGCCTTTCACTCTTTAGATGCCCCTATTGTTCGGGTTACGGGAGAAGATGTGCCAATGCCCTACGCCCGACCTCTCGAGGACTTGGCCATTCCCGACCGCGCACGAGTGATTTCGGCGGTGAAACAGGTTCTCTAGCCAACGCCATTACAGGAGCCGTGGAGTCGGAGAGCGAAACCCTCAGACTCGGACGATAAGGAAAGATTGGAGATCGTCAATGATTAGTCGGGTGGTCATGCCGAAACTCACCGATACCATGGAGGAAGGCGTGGTCGTGGCCTGGAAAAAGCAAGAAGGGGCCCCGGTCATGGCGGGTGACGTGCTCGCGGAAATCGAAACGGATAAGGCGGTGATGGACCTGGAGGCTTTTGGTTCGGGTTTCATCAGGCGAATCCTGGCGAATGAGGGGGAAACGGTCAAAGCCGGCACGCTGATTGCGATTATTGGCGAGTTAGATGAAGACATTGAATCGGCACTCCTCGACCCACTGGCTCCAACGGCAGAAGGTCCACCGGCATCTCAAATTTCCCAACAACAACCTGCCAAATCCACACCTGGACCTCCCGTGAAAGACCCCCCCCAACAACCGTCCCCAGAGAGTTTAACTAAAAAGCCAACCACCAAAGCCTCTCCCCGAGCGAGAAAGGCGGCGGAGGAAAAGGGAATCGACTTGGCCGGTATTCAGGGGTCAGGTCCGGAAGGACAGGTCCTGGAACGGGATGTCCTCCAGCAGACTGAACCCACGGGACCCGGTCAAGCTGCGACAACTGAATATCCACTCAGTCAAATGCGAAAGGCCATTGCCCGGGTGACCACCCAAAGCAAAGGCCCAGTCCCCCATTTTTACATCACGGCTGAAATCGCAATGGACGAGGCCGAAAAACTTCGGGGACAATTCAACCAGTCACAATCTGAGGCGATCAGCATGACAGCCCTGTTCGGTCGGGCGGCGGTCCTCGCCCTGACCGGCCATCCTGAGATCAACGCGTCCTTTGCCGGGGAAACCATCCGACGGCACCACCAAGTCGATATGGGGATCGCCGTCGCTCTGGAGGATGGCCTGATTACTCCCGTGGTGCGTGATGCTGCCCGGAAAAGCTTGCCGGAACTGTCCCAACAAATCCGCGAGCTAGTCGCTCGGGCCCGAGCCAGGCAACTGACCCCAGCGGAGTATTCCGGAGCGACATTTACAATTTCCAATTTAGGGATCTACGAGGTGGAAAGCTTTATCGCCGTCTTAATACCCCCTCAGGCCGCGGCCTTGGCCATTGGGGCTATCCGCACCGTGCCGGTGGTAGAGGAGGGGATAGTCAAGGTAGGCCGACGCGTGAAAGTCACCCTGTCCTGTGACCACAGGCTCTTGGACGGAGCCCAGGGGGCAGAGTTCCTCCAAACGTTTAAACACGGTCTTGAGCATCCACTTGGACTTTTTTTACCCATGGGTTCATCTTGAAGCCCGAGGCATTGGACTTTTCTCCTATGCCCCCCGGGAGGCCAACAATCCAGCGTCCCTTCCTTTACACCTACACCGCCAGAGTAATCCAAAAACTTTCCCACCCTGCCGCAACATTTCAAAAAGCGGCGAACCTCATTTGGTAGCTTTTCCTCCTGGTTTAAAAGGCCTAGTCCTATCCCGCAGTTTCTACATTCTCCTTAAAAGCTCTACCGGTCCCACCAGACTTGTTCGGAGGGTAGTGGCGGGCTTTTTCAAGGGCCCACTACTCGCTTGACCTCCATTTATCCCCGTAGATCTCACTCAAAAGGCGTTGACATCTTCTCCAAAATCACATAAATTTCCGCTCATATGAATAGCTTTTCATGCAACGACCTGACCTATCAAGAGGTTTGTAGACTGTGAAGTCCGCCCCGGATTCTTCAACCTGTGCTGAGAAGTTAAAAATGCTTGCCGATACCACCCGACTGGCGGTGCTTGAGTCCCTGATGGACAAACCCAGGCACGTGAGTGAGCTTGTGGATCTGCTGGGTGTCGAACAGAGTCTCCTCTCCCACCATTTAGCCCTGCTTCGCGAGGCCGGGTTGGTGGATGCCCTTCGCGATGGGAAGGCGGTTTTATACCAATTAGCACCCGGTGTGGCTGCCTCGACTGCTGGAAAGGCTATTGACATCGGTTGTTGTCAATTGTCATTTCCCACTTCGAAAAAAACCTCTAAACCGCGATGAGTCCCGTTATTCTCCAAATACTCACCCTCACCGGTTTGATTCTGGTTGGAGCGGGCTGCCAGGAATCACCCACAACCCATCACAGCAAGAGAAAGCTGGTTATTACCGGGTCGAGCACCGTGGCCCCGTTAATGGCGGAGATCGGGAAGCGTTTCGAGATTCTCCAATCAGGAGTCCGAATCGATGTTCAAACCGGAGGGTCTTCGCGGGGAATAGCTGACGCCCGACAAGGGTTAGCTGATATTGGAATGACATCACGCGCGCTCACTAGCGACGAAACAGATTTACACGGCACGGCCATCGCCCGTGATGGCATTGGTGTGATTATTCACACGTCGAACGTGGTCTCGGCACTCGACGACGGTCAAATCGCGGACATTTACACAGGCAGGATTACGAATTGGAATGCCGTTGGCGGGGCCGATGCTCTCATTGTCGTCGTGAACAAGGCTGAGGGCCGCGCAACATTGGAACTCTTCCTCAAGTACTTGAACTTAATCAATACCGAGATCCAGGCTCATGTCATCATTGGCGATAACGAACAAGGCATTAAGACCGTCGCTGGAAACCCCAATGCGATTGCCTATGTGTCGATCGGCACGGCTGAGTACGATGCCAGACGAGAAGCCCCAATCAAGCTCCTGCCACTGGGAAACGTGCCCGCCACCCTGGAAACCCTTCGGACCGGGACCTTTCCCCTCACCAGACCTTTGACCCTGGTGACGAAAGCTCCACCGTCTGGCTTAATAAAAACCTTCATCGATTTTGCCCGATCCCCGGACGTCCATGATCTGGTCACGCAGCACTTTTTTGTCCCCATCCAATCGTGATCGCCTGCTTGTGTGGACCTTGCGAGGTGCTGCTGGGATTGCGGGACTCATCCTGCTCTTCATCGTTGCCTTTCTAATCCTGGAAGCCCTCCCTGCCCTCCGCACCCTGGGCCTCATTCGTTTCGTAACTGATCCGTCCTGGCATCCAGGTGAGGAGTTTTACCTCATGCTTCCGATGATGTGGGGCACCCTTTTTGCCACGCTCGGAGCGGTGGTGCTCGCCACACCCCTGGGCCTGTTGTCGGCTCTGTTCTGTCGGTGGTATGCCCCCAAGCCCATTGCTCGAACCTACAGGCGGTTCATCGAACTGCTAGGCGGGATCCCCTCCGTGGTGTATGGATTTTGGGGACTGGTCGTCCTCGTTCCAATGATTAGTCGTCTGCATCCACCAGGGCCAAGTCTCCTGGCCGGCATTGTGATTCTCACCATCATGATCCTGCCCACTATTGCCTTGCTGGCAGACGCCAGTTTGGCCAAAGTGCCGCAAGAGTATATTCGCGGTGCCGCCGCCCTCGGGCTTGGTCGTTGGGCCATTATTCGAGGGGTGGTCATTCCAGCGGCGAAATCCGGACTCTTCACCGGAGTCATTCTCGGAACCGGCCGAGCCATCGGCGAAACCATGGCTGTCTTGATGGTCTGCGGAAATGTCGTGCAAACACCCCAAAGCCTCTTTGATCCCATCCGAACATTAACCGCCAACATTGCCCTGGAAATGGCCTACGCGTTAGGGGACCACCGATCCGCACTTTTTGTGAGTGGGCTCGTGTTGGTGGGGATGATTCTGACTCTGGTCAGCAGTGCCGAGTGGATCAGCCGAGGTCGGATTTATGGCTAGTTCCCGCATGCTAGACTCAGACCACCTGTCGGCCATTGCTGTCTGGACGGCTGCCTGCTTAGTGGGCGGTTTCTTTCTCTGGCTGTTGAGTGACATTGTCTGGCATGGGGTTGCCGAAATCTCCTGGGAATTTCTCACCACCGCGCCCCTGAACGCCGGACGGGATGGCGGGATCGGCCCGATTCTAGTCTCGACCGCCCTCATCCTTCTCGTCTGCATGGTTGTGGCGTTGCCAATCGGTCTGGGCACAGCCATCCTGCTAGCTGAATTTACGACAGACGAAAGCCTCTTCGGCCGGCTAATCCGTCGCAGTCTCGATGTCCTGGCTGGAGTTCCCTCGATTATTTTCGGCTTATTCGGCAACGCCTTTTTCAGCGTGACCCTGGGGCTTGGGTTCTCCATTCTTTCCGGCGGCCTCACGCTGGCCTGTATGGTGCTCCCCATTCTCATCCGCTCTACCGAAGAGGGTTTTCGGGCCGTGCCCACCGATTACCGCCTCTCCGCCGCCGCTCTCGGCCTCTCACGATTCACCACGCTGACTCACCTGCTCCTGCCAGCGGCGATCCCTGGGTTACTCGTGGGCTTCATTCTGAGTATTGGCCGGGCCATCGCCGAAACGGCTGCCTTGATCTTCACCAGCGGATACGTCGATCGCATGCCCGAATCCCTCCTGGATTCCGGTCGAGCCTTATCGATCCACATCTTTGACCTCTCCATGAATGTGCCGGGTGGCGATGCCAAGGCTTACGCTTCCGCACTCGTTTTAATCAGCCTGCTTTTTGCGATAACCACCCTATCAGCCTGGATCGCTGACCAGTGGCTACATCGAAGAATTATTCCGGTATGAACCAGCCCATGGACTCAACTCACCGACTCCCCTCCTGGCTTCGGCCTCCCGATGGGTTGCCTGGCCATCAGCCATCTCCGCTCATCCAAACCGAAAAGTTGAGCCTCGCGTATGGGACCCAACCAGCCTTTGACAGCGTCTCGCTGTCAATCAATCGTGGGTGCATCACGGCCCTGGTCGGGCCATCGGGTAGTGGGAAGACCAGTTTTCTGACTTGCCTCAACCGACTCACCGATCTCATCCCAAGATGTCACGTGTCCGGCCGTGTGCACCTGGGCGAGCTTGATGTGTTGTCTCCAAAGACCGACGTGCTTCAACTGCGTCGCCGCGTGGGGATGATTTTTCAAAAACCCAATCCGTTTCCGCTCTCCATAAGAAAAAACCTGGAGTTTCCTCTGCGAGAACACGGCATGACCGACCGGGAACACCTCGACCATTTGCTGCTCACCACGTTGCAGGATGTGGGGCTATGGGCAGAAGTGAAGGACCGACTCGAATCTCCCGCCCTTGCCCTCTCCGGTGGCCAACAACAGAGGTTGTGCATGGCCCGGGCCCTCGCTCTTTCCCCGGAAGTGCTTCTGATGGACGAGCCCTGCAGCGCGCTGGACCCACTGTCCAGCGGAGTAGTCGAGGATTTGATCACGAGCTTACGGGGGCGCTATACGGTCGTGATCGTCACCCACAACCTGGCGCAAGCCCGCCGGATCGCCGATGACGTCGCCCTCTTTTGGGTTCAACATGGTACGGGTCAACTGATCGAGCAAGGCTCGAGCAAACAAATCTTCGACCACCCCCAGCATGAACTGACGGCCGCTTACATCAACGGCATCAGAGGATAATCTGATTCCCACCATTTTCCCTTTTCCCTTTTCCCCTGAAATTTGTTATTCCTAGAATTATTAATTGGCGCATGGGTAAGAAGACATGGTCATCCACACATTCGTCATGCCCGCGGAGGCGGGCATCCAGAGAAGGAGCGGAAACACTGGATTCCCGCTTACGCGGGAATGACCACATGGCAAAGAAACCCGGCCCCACTGTCTGCTTACTTACACCCTGCTTAGTAACTCCCAATTTGATTCAGCCAATATGCTGCTGTGCTCCCCTTGGCGAAATTTGGCTTTGTCAGCCGTTTCTCTAGCTGAAGGGTATGATTCAAACATTTCATAAAGGAGACGCCAACCCTATGCAGCAAGAAACCCCTCGGCAGTGGAACGTCGAATCAAAGGGAATGGTCGGATTAGCAGCTCTTCTTATCCTCTTGGCCTTGGCCCTCTTCTCTGGCATGGCACATGCGGCCATTGAAGACGTGCTCTACGAGAGCGGAAAAATCTCCAAAGAGGAATGGCTCAAAATAAAAGCCGAAAGGGAGAAAGAAGAGGCCGAACGGGAGAAACAAATTAAAGAAGCGGTAGACAGGGCCATCACCAGGGATGTCAAAAAAAGAAAGTGGATCGACGCGGTAGTCTGGTCGGGAGATTTGCGCCTGCGGTATGGACAATTCTGGCGGTATGGGAGAGGCGCGGTTGGTGACGATCGGTCGCGATTCCGTTTCAGACTGCGGTTTGGTCCAACCCTAAAAATCCAGGACTTCACAATCGGGATCCGGCTGACTTCTGGCGACGATAGTCAGGTCTCAACCAACCAGTCGTTCGACAATGCCTTCTCAAGCAAGGAAATCCGCATTGACCGGGCCTATGCTTCTTGGAATCCTTCATCTTTTAAAGCCATGACCATCACTGGCGGCAAAATGGCAAACCCCTTCACAAGGAATTACACCACAGACGTGCTGTTTGACGCCGATCTCAATCCTGAGGGGATGGCTGAGCAGTTCAAATGGAAGGCCAGCCAATCCGTCACCCTTTTTGTGGACCTTGCTCAGTTTGTTCTCAACGAGCTAGCAATTTCTACCAACGACCCATGGATGTTCGGATTCCAGGGGGGCGGAGTGGTCAAAATGGGGAACAGCAAAGTCCGGCTGGCAGTGGGTTTTTACGACGCCCTGAACGTGACGAAGAATGGCCTTGATGAGCCGACTGTCCAGGTCTTCAATTCAAAGGTGGGACTCGGCTCCGCTGCAGCAGCATACGTGAACGACTACGATGTGTTGAATGTGAACGGGTCCTTTGATACCGACCTGATGGGTTTTCCGGTGAACATTCAGGGGGACTGGGTCTATAACACAGCAGGGCCCGTGACATGCTCAGGTACTGGGAATACCTCTGGAAGTTGCGCTCCCGGAAACGTCCGGGTCGATAACCAGGACCAGGGCTATCAGGCTGGAATCCGGCTTGGCAAGGCGAAGAAGGCGAAAACCTGGGAGCTGGCCTATTACTACAAGTGGCTACAAGCTGATGCAGTCTTATCGGCTTTTGCGGATTCCGATTTGGGCGATGGCGGGACCAACCGGCGGGGAAACATTTTCTGGGGGGCCTACAACATAACTGACTTCCTCAAGTTTAAAGTCAAATTCTACAACACCAAGCCGCTTGAGCGAGCCATCTGTTCAGGTTTGTTATCGACCAGATTGAATTCGTGTAGCGACGATATCGATCGGGTCCAGGTTGACTGGATCTGGATGTTTTAACCCCTCCGAAGCCGCTGAGCCTTGGAGTGCTTTCACCTGTCAGCTAATCCTAGTCAGCAGAACTGACTCTTTGTCTACATCTCAAACATTCCTGAGTTAAACTTTTCCTGTCCTTGACTCCGCCCTACGGACGGGAATAGCCTTTCAATTCTTCAAAAACTTACCTACCCCTTTGCCGAAGAAGGGAAAACCGGCAGGGCTTCTTTGAAGGAAGCTGGCAGAGGCTCCATGGATGACCAATGACTCTAACCCTAGCACCAAAGGAGGCCGCCATGCTGAGGAGGATTCTCATCGTCGTGGGGATAGGACTATTCTTTTTCGGGTGTGACCAGGGAGCTGTGGAGATTGAGAAATCCCCCTTGTCAGGCTCTCCCACACTTCATAAAACTATCAAGATTGATGGGCTCGATATTTTTTATCGAGAGGCAGGACCCAAGGATGCTCCGACCATTTTGTTGCTCCATGGATTTCCGACGTCCTCCCATATGTTTCGCAACTTGATTCCGCAGTTGTCGGATCGATTTCACTTAGTGGCACCGGACTACCCGGGATATGGCAACAGTTCCATGCCAAAGGTTGATGAATTTGACTACAGCTTCGACAACCTCGCGAAGGTCATGGAGAGTTTTATTCAGAAGCTCAGCTTAAAAAAGTACAGCCTGTACCTGATGGATTACGGTGCGCCCGTGGGGTTCCGGCTTGCGGTAAGCCATCCCGAACGAGTCGAGGCACTCATCATCCAAAATGGCAACGCCTACGTTGAAGGAATCGACAATAATTTCTGGGAGCCGATCAAGGAGTACTGGAAAGATCGCGGAGCCATTAACAAGGGCCTCGACAACGAATGGTGGAAGAACGTCAAGGCCGCTTACAAGCAGCCGAAC
>JACZVJ010000078.1 GCA_022572725.1 Nitrospinota bacterium
GCATGGAGGCGCTGGACCGTGGGTTCCCCCGCTCCGTCTCCATGCTGACTGGCGCCAAAGATCTGCGCTGCTTTCTCCAGCAGCTGTTTCTTCCAGTCTTGGATCTGATTAGCATGCACGTCATAGGAATCCGCTAACTCCGCTAAGGTCTTGTCGCCCCGGATGGCGGCCATCGCCACCTTGGCCTTGAACACTGGTGAGTGATTCCGTCGTGGTCTTCGCATCTTCTGCTCCTTTCGTCGAGAGAAAATATACCGCAGAAGATTTCACTTATCATCCCAGTTTTTCTGTCCAATGATTGGGGTCCACTACTAACATTCGTTCTAGTTCCCCCCTTTGGAAAAGGGGGGTTGGGGGGGATTTTTGTCAAAGGGGGGATGAACGGAAATACCCAAACATTCCCCACACGATTATGCGAAGAACCCCAATTTTTTAGGTAACTAGCCCTGATTCATCTGCCTGTATTCCTTCGCTGGTCATGTTGGAGTTCCCCTCCTTGGTAAGCGAATGGAGGCCGCCGTGAGGCCCCGTGATGAAAAGGGACTTCCTCATGTTCCTCGCCCCCCTTTGGGGGCAGACCTGCCTGCGCGCTTGCGCGTTGAAGCGCTGCAGCGCGTAAACGCGAAGCCGAAGCTTCGCTTTGGCGGAGGCAGAGGTGAAGGGGAGGGGGGGAAGTGTCTTGGTCAGAAGAGCGACAATTAATAGGCGGGAGGCCTGGAAAGAGGGCGACCGGTCAGAAGTTCCATGGCCCGCAAGTTGTCAAACGCAAAGACGGAATCCCCGGTGGTCACAAGCCCGATTTGGCCTTTGCCCTTGACGGTATCGGACAGGTTGAGAATCATCTGATTGTCAAAGAAAATTTCCATGATTTCTATGCTCATCATGGTCCTGTGGTTGACTCGAAGAAAATGCCATTCACCCGCCTGGGGGATCACAGTTTCTTTCCCCAATGAAGTGACCTGGCCATTCGACACCCGCAGGACTTGGATGGTATTCGAAAAAGGGGAAATGGTGAGGGCATAAAAATTTTTGGCGTCTGTGGCCCTAAAAACGAGTCCCCCGGCTCCAGAGGGAGAACCGAATGGCGCATGGATACGGACCGACAGATCGACATAGTCAACAGCACTTCCCTCCGCCATCAGGAGTTGGTAACACGATGGAGTAGAGCAAGGAGCCGATTGCATGAGGACCTGGGTAAGGCTGGGCGCATGTTCACTGGTCCTGACTTCCCACCGTCCTTCCGGACCCTCACCGACCGTCACCGCCGTAAAGCCACCTGGTTCAGTGTTCGGCTTATCCTTGTCGAACGTCCATTCCTGGAAGAGGGGCGGGGTAGTTTTGAATTCTGGTTTGGGGAGTTCTCTCAGAGGCCCCTGGTTTTCAGCGTTCACGATCCCTCCGGAGAGAAAAAGCAGGATAAGGACCAACAACACTCCCAGTGGAAGGGGAAGGATGGTGGAATGGCGGGAGGTCGTGGCCGTGAGGGTTGACCGGGAGCGTGTCAGTGGAGAGTGTTTCAATTGAATCCGCATGAATACCCCAACAAATAAAATTAGGTAAATGACTGTTGTTGTGTTCCAGAGGGCATCATACGAAGAAGAAACGCGGCCGTTCAAGGTACTCCAAGAGGGTTGCGCGCAAACATTCGTGTACCACCCATGTGTTGAATCTGGTCGGCAAAGGCGGGCGAATGCCCGCTGATTCGCTGTAAGTTCTTGTAAGCCAAGGAGGCCGCTCCGCGGCTCCGTGAGGGGAAGGAACTTCCCCATGTTCCTCGCCCCCCTTTTTGGGGGAGACCTACCTGCGCGAAGCCGAAGCTTCGCTTTGGCGGAGGCAGGGGTGACGGTGAGGGGGGGAATTTCTTGGAGGGTGCGTGGTCTTATATGGAACGGTCTATGACACCCGGTGAAGGAAGGAAACATGGTGAAAAAACGGCAAACACGGAAGGTGGCACAGCTTCCTTGCGAGGGCAATCATCGGGGCTTATACTGCGGCCACAGAAGACCTTGGGTCTTATAAATAACAAGATAATCCATAGTTATGCCAGGAGAAGACAAAGGATGAATCATTGCCGCCCAAGGTAAGAGAGCTCATTACCGAACTCGAACGGGCAGGCTTCGTGAACCGCGGAGGCAAAGGGAGCCATAGAAACTTTGTGCACCCAAAAGCGCTGAAACCTGTGACCATCTCTGGTAAACCCGGTGACGATGCAAAACAGTATCAGCTTCGGGCTGTGCAGCTTGCAATCGAGGAGGCGAGGAAATGAAAGACAGCGCTAAGTATGTGAAGATCGTCGAGTGGTCGGAAGAGGATCAGTGCTATGTCGGAAGTGCTCCAGGCTTGATATACGGAGGTTGCCACGGAGGTGACGAAAAGGAAGTCTTCGATGAACTGTGCGGAATCGTTGAGGAAGCGATCGACCTGTATAGAAAAGACGGCAAGCCATTACCTCCCGCAACTTCCGGGCGTGACTTTGCCACCAAGATGCAAAGTGTCGCATAACCACCGGCTTGAGCAGGACGCTCGCCAAGCTGGCGCCTCTCAGCCTGGCCGTTATGTGGCGAGGAAACGACTATGCCAAATTACATGTTCGATACGAAAGTATTCAACGCTAGGCCGATCATCGGGGCTTATACTGCGGCAACGGAAGACCTGGGGTCTTATAAAGAACAGGATAATTCAAAGTTAGCTGGTACCTTGAATCCGTGCGATATCAGGGCTAGGATAATGCCATGTTAGATTGGGCATCTTGTCCAGCGGTCGAGCGTAACCCACAATACGTAAGTGGGGCGTGGGTATTTCGTGGCACACGCATCCCGGTCTCAGCTCTCTTTGAGAATCTCGAAGACGGGGTGGAGATCACTCAATTTGTGGAGTGGTTCCCTGGCGTCACCATCGAGCAGGTCCGCACGGTTCTCGACCATGCAGCCAAAAGCTTAGCGTCCCCCCAGGTTGCCTGAGTGCCCATTCTCTTCGATCAGGGGACGCCAGGACCCCTGCGCGAGTTCCTGAACCCTCATCAGGTCGAAACCGCTTTTGAGCGTGGTTGGAGTACCTTAAGCAACGGTGAGCTGCTGGCAGTGGGGGAGCAAGAGGGCTTTGAGGTTTTTGTCACGACTGATAGGAACCTTCGCGATCAGCAAAACCTCGGTAGAGGGAACATCGCCATCGTCGTACTTTCATCCACCAGTTGGCCTCGGATTCAAAAGGCTGTTACGGCAGTCAAACAAGCCATCGATACTGCTCTACCGGGGAGTTTCAAGGAAGTGGATATTCCATAGGACCAACTAACATTGGGATGAAGCCGCCCGGCTTACCCAGGCGGCTTATCCCTGGCCGTGAGGAACAACTCTATCAACGTGGTATCCTGCGTAAAGCCGATTAAACGGTGTGGCCATGAGCAATGTCGAGAATCTAGAACGCCGGGTTAAGGATCTTTCCCCTGAGGAACTTGCTGCTTCCCGCAAATGGTTTCTTTCTTATGATTGGGAGGTCTGGGACCACCAGCCTGAGCAAGATGTCGTGGCCGGTAAACCCGATCCCCTCGCCGACAAAGCCCTGCGAGACCACGCGGCAGGGAAATTTACCAAGTTTTGAATCACCACGCCTAGCACATCTCACTTCTCCCTCGCCCCTTTGGGGAGAGGGTTGGGGTGAGGGGTAATCTCATCAGAAAGTTAAAACACTATAGGAGGGGCGCGCCAGTGGATCGATAAAGATTAGAGTAAGGAGAAACAAAAGCGTATGGTTGTCCCATGGCCCGTTCTCAAATTCCTTTTTAAGATGGTGGCCCCAAGCATTCCTGAGGTGGTGTCGACCATCACCGGCCTCAAACAGCGTAGTCAGGAGACACAGGCTCAACACCACAACACCCAAGCCCGGCTTGAAGAAATGGAACGAAACCTCGCCACCCAATTGGATCTCATCGATCAACTCACCAGCCAAATCACCACCTTTCAAAAAATCGTTCGAAAGACATTGCTCCTGGCTGTCTTGGCAATCGGGCTTGGCCTGATTGCCCTAGGCCTGGTGATTTTCGAGTAAGTTGGTGGCATAGAACTCAACAACCTGCCCGCCGGGATTTCACCCACCCCGTCACCCAGGCCAGGAGGATCGAACGAGGGTTGGAGGGGCCTGTTCAAAAAGGCCCGTCCAGCAAGGCCGCAGGGGATTTGGCGCCCGTAGCGTACACGGAGTACGTGAGGCCGACAAAGACCCGAGAACGCCGCTGGCGGACTTTTTCAACAGGACCCAACGTGGAAATCCGTTCAGCTCACAGGAGGAAGGGAAACAGTCAAGTCATAGGGGTCATCTCCGACACCCACGGGCTTCTCCGGCCAGAAGCCCTTACGGCTCTCAAAGGGTCCTCTTTGATTATCCATGCTGGAGATATTGGAAAGCCCGAGGTGTTGGAAGAACTCCAAAGGATTGCGCCGGTCGTGGCAGTCCGAGGAAATAATGACAAAGGCCCATGGGCGGAGACTTTGCCAAGTACCAAGGTTATAACGGTCGGAGGCGTTTCTCTGTATGTTCTCCACAATCTCAAGGAGCTGGATCTCGATCTGGCCAAAGCCAATATCAAAGCCGTGATCTCCGGCCATTCCCACAAGCCCTTCTTTCAGGAGCAACACGGAGTCATGTATTTGAACCCAGGTAGCGCGGGGCCTCGGCGGTTCACGTTGCCCGTGACCGTAGGGCGCATTCACATTCACTCCACTGGGCTCAAGCCTGAGTTGGTGGACCTCGCCATATAGCATTTCCCCAAACACCATTGCCAGGTCCCCGCTGTTCCGGGATTTAAGGGTTGATGGGGTCCTGGTCCACGGCCCCTGAGGGGGAGCCCTTCTTGAAACCGGCTCCTGAGCAAAAGACTGTCTTGGGGAGATCGGAGGTTAAGGAAAATTCGGGTTCCAACCGATATACATACAAAAGAGGTCACAAATAGAGGAAGACAACGGTTATCCCCCATGAGCCAAACTTCCACAGACTTGGCCCAATATATTCGCGATTTCACGGATTCGGAGCTGAAGGACTACACCTGCTTCGCCGGGAACTTTCGGGATCAGCGCCTGGAACTGGGCTGCATGGCCGAAGCCGCATTTTGGAATGCCGTCGTGAATCTGTGCGTGGACGAACGGGTGCGACGAAATGAAGAAACCCGCCGACTAGAGGTCATGTACAGAACAGGCATGGACACGGAAAAAATAAAACCAACCTCTACAAACCCCGAAGATTCTTAACAACAAGCCACTTCATACGAACAACGCCCTACCCCTTTGGCTTATCACCGTTAAAAAAATCCGCTGGACAGTCGGTGATCCTACCCCCTGAATTTCATCGGGGCATTCTTCCACGCCTTAGTTTGAGATTTCACCGAACCCCCCCTTACCCTTCGAGGCTTGAGGGTGAATGGAAGAACATCCTTATCAGGAGCCTTTTTACCCATGGGTTTGCTGCTTCTTCCCCAGCCTTTCCAAGGCCACTCGTTTGAGTTCGCGGAGGTCCAATTTCCCGGTTCCCAGGATGGGAATTTGATCTACCTTAATGAATGAATCTTTCCTGGGAATAAAAAGGTTGGGGAGGCCACTGGCGGCCACCTTCTCCAGAATGTCCGGAATCGCCGATTCATCGAGCGTGTGGAGGACCACCAATTGTTCCCCCTTTCGTTCATCGGGTATTCCTGCCACGGCCAAAACCTGCGTTTCTGCACCGGCGGCTTGGAGGAGAGTTTCTTCAACTTGTCCATGCGGAACCATTTCTCCACCGATTTTGGAAAAGCGTGACAAACGGTCAGTGATGGTGAGAAACCCCTCTTCGTCGACGAAAGCGATATCACCGGTGATGTACCAACCGTGGTGCATAGCCTTGGCCGTCAATTCCTCACGGCCAAGGTACCCCTGCATCACGTTAGGCCCCTTCACCAGGAGCATTCCGGCCGTGCCGATCGGCAGGGATTCAAAGGTGTCCGGATCGACAACGCGGACCGAGACGCCGGGGAGGGGTTGTCCCACCGTCCCACGCTTGGAAGCCGGTTGGAAAAAGCCAGCAGCCCGAAAGTCTGGGCAGCAAACTGAAATAACCGGGGCGCATTCCGTAATGCCGTACCCTTCGATTGGCCTAATGCCAAATCGATCCTCAAAAGCCTGGGCTAACCGATCGGAAAGTTTTTCCGCTCCGGTCAACACGAATCGCAGAGATCCGAATTGTTCGGGTGTGCAGCGTCGCAAATACAACTGCAAAAAGGTGGGGGTCGTGATGAGCATCGTCAGGCGGCGTTTCTTGATGATTTCCCCAATCGGCCCAGCGTCCAGGGGGGACGGATGGTACACGACGCCTACTCCATGGATAGAGGTAAACCACATTATGAGGTATCCGAACGAATGAAAAAATGGCAGGATCCCCAGCAATCGGTCATCTGGTCCTACCTGAAGGACTTGCGCCACCCCTTCTACGTTGGAGTCGAGATTGAAGTGGGTCAACATGATTCCTTTAGGGTCGCCTGTGCTCCCACTACTGAAGACGATGGTCGCCAGATCATCCATGGTGGGGCGGCGAGTGGCCCCCGCGATTCGCTCCAACAGCGAAACCGGGGCGAACACAGCCAGGAGTAAGGCGAGGAACCTATCGCCGGCCCCGATGGAGGATCGAATCTCTTCCAGCCACACAATCGCTGCTGTTTCCGGCAGCTCAAGCTGGGCTTTCTCCACAAACGTATGGCTCGTCACAATGGTACGGAGTCCTGCTTGTTGTGCTGCGGATTCCATCCCACTCCGCCCCGCAGTGTAATTCAGATTCACACTCGTTCGGCCAGACAGTGTGACCGCGACATTGACCAACACCCCCGCGACACATGGGGGGAGCAAAATGCCCACGGCCTCCTGTCCTTGCCAGTGGGAACGCAGTGCCCGTGCCAGCGCAATGATCCCTATTAACCCCTGAAGGCAAGAGACGTTGGGGCGGGTCAGATCGCCGAAGGCGAACCGGAATGGATGGCGGCGCATGGCACGAATGAAGGAATGATGGAGTGGACGCCGACTGGGCTTTCGGGCCTGCCAGGCTGCTTCACTCAATTCCTGTACGATGCCTCGGACTTCCGAAGCGGGTGTCTGTGCCGGCAAGGGCGCCCCAAAGGAAACCGTGACGGGGAAAGGGATCTGTTCCGGCAGTTTGGTAAGAAATCGCCCGCCAATAAAACTGAATATGCTGCCCCATACCCGATCCAAATGGACAGGAATAATCGGGGTTTCCCGGCCCTTGAGAACTCGCTCAAACCCGGCGCGAAACGGAAGAAGGCCTCCGGTCCTCGTAATCTGGCCTTCAGGGAAGATGCACACAAGGTCCCCTTCATCAAGGCGCCGGCCAGCTTCCCGAAGCGCTTGGAGAATTTCCCGCGTGGTTCCCGACGAAGAAATCGGAATGGCACCCATAATCCGTGCCACACAGTTGAGGATGGGATAATTGTAATAGTCCTGATCCACCAGAAAGCGAATTGGCCGATCCACGCTGGCGAGAAGCAACAGACCATCGATGAAGGACACATGGTTGGGGACAAGCAACGCGCCTCCTTGCAGGGGGACATGGTCCCGACCAATGACCTTGAGCCGGTAAATAGTATTGGTCAACAGGACGAAGATCACACGCACAAACCACTCGGGGAACACCCACCATGCCCACACAGTGATGAACGCAGTGGCGAGGCTCGCAGCCACCAAGATGCCACTGGCACTCAGTCCAAGGTGAGAAAGCAGTCCCGCGCTCAACGACCCAGCCAACACACCACCGAATACGAGTGTATTACTGAAGGCAATGACCGCTCCTCGATGATCAGCAGGTGACCGCCACTGAATCAATGCATTGATGGGCACAACGATAAATCCGCTCGACAACCCAAGCCACGTCATTCCAACGAGCGTTCCGGGAAGGTCAGGGCTCAGAACCCCAAGGAGAAACAGGCCAAGAGTCAATCCAATCGCCCCGAGCGGGATATGCCCGTATTCCACCTTGGAGTGGGAAAGTTTGCCGGCCAGGATCGAGCCGACCCCTACTCCAATACCGAAGGTCGCCAGAGGAAGACCAGACAATGAATCCGAAAGCGCCAACACCGCCTTCGCGTAAACCAGGATGTCTTGCCCCACCAAGCTTGCAATGGCCCAGAATGAAATGCTGCCGACGATTCCAACTCGCAGCACACGATCGGCCTGAACCGCCGTCCAGGCAGCTTGAAGTGTCAGGAATACCCCGCCTTCCTCGCGCGCCCGCGGAACGGGGGGCACCTGAAACGAGGCCACCAGACCCACCACGGAGAATGTCACAAGAACCAACCCGGCTAACCAAGGTGACTCCCCCGACACATCCAACAGGACCCCGCCAAGGGCCGTGCCTCCGATAATGGCCAGAAAGGTCCACATCTCCAACAGACCGTTGCCTTCCGACAAACGTTCATACGGAAGGACCTCCGGCAAAATTCCGTACTTTGAAGGGCTGAACAGTGCGCTCTGCACACCCATGGCCCCCAACACGATAAGGGGAAGAACTCCCCCGACCGGATTCACAAACAGGGCGAGAGTCCCCATCGCCATCAACACCACCTCAAGAGCCTTCATCACCACAATGACCGTCCGCTTGCTGAAGCGATCAGAGAACACCCCTGCGACAATCGACACCAGCATCAGCGGTAGCGTGAAGACGACAAAGGTGAGGGTCGTTTGGGCTTGGAAGGCTGCCTCAAATTCCTGGCCGGACCCACCCATCTCCGAGGCCACCTGTTTGATGGCCAAGAAAGCCACCATTAATTTCCAGGCATTGTCGTTAAAGGCCCCGAAAAACTGCGCGATGAAAAGACCACGCAAGGGGCGGTAAGGATGGGAGTCCCCACTTGGTTTCACGTTATGCCTCGTGAGATGAATGAAGAGAGGTGATTAGTCCGGCTTTTTCAGCCCCATTTTCTGCATGCGGGAGACGAGGGTGGTCGGCTTGATTTGGAGTAACTCAGCGGTCCCTCCTGAACCATAGACCTTCCAGTTCGTCTGTTCCAAGGCAGCCAGGATATTGTCTCGTTCCTGCCTTCGCATTTCGGATTCGGGGATTACTTCCCCTTTGGGAGAGCGGACAGACCTCGTTCGTGATGAGGTCAGGGGCGAGGCAATTCCACTCGCTTGGGGCACTTCGATTTGAAGGTTCCCACAACGTGAGAGGATGATCGCGCGTTCAAGCACGTTTTGTAATTCTCGCGCGTTGCCGGGCCAATCATAGTTTTGGAGTTTTATCACGTGGGCTTGCGTCAACCTTGGTGACTGAGAACAGTTGAGTTTTTTGGCCGCCATGTCCAGGAAGTTGGCGGCAAGCACGGGAATGTCCTCCTTGCGTTCCCGAATGGGGGCGACTTCAATAGGAAAGACGTTCAAACGATAAAAGAGGTCCTGTCGGAATCGTCCCGCCTCGACCTCTTTTTTTAAATCCCGATTCGTCGCAGCAATAACCCGAACGTTGACCTGCCGAGTTTTCTCCTCCCCGACTCGCTCGTACTGTTGTTCCTGAAGGACACGGAGGAGCTTACTCTGTAAGTCTAACGGGATTTCCCCGACTTCATCCAAAAAGAGGGTTCCCCCATCCGCCACTTCAAATCGCCCAGCCCGATCCTTGAAGGCACCGGTGAAGGCCCCCCTGACGTGTCCGAAGAACTCGCTTTCGTACAGTTCCCTGGGAATGGAGGCACAGTTGACCCGAACCATTGGCTTCTTATTGCGGAGACTTCGCTTATGAATTTCTCGGGCGACCAACTCTTTTCCCGTCCCGGATTCTCCCAGAATGAGAACACCCGCATCCGTCGGTGCCACTAACTCAATCTGCCGAAGCACGGCATGCAGGGCGGGGCTCTGCCCCACAATATCTCCAAAGGCCTGGGCTTCCAAAACTTCTTCCCGGAGATAGGTGTTCTCAAGTTCAAGCTGAGCCTGAAGACGCTCAATTTCTTGTAAGGCTCTGGTGTTCGCAATGGCCACAGCGACGTGATCCGCGATCATCCGGAGCCAAACCGGTGCTTCATCAGCGACAGGAGTGCGGGAAAACACTGCCAAAACGCCCAGCACCTCGCCTTTATAAATGATGGGTTGTCCATGAAAACCTCGAATGTTTTCGCGCCTAGCCCAGTCGGGGCGGGCGATCCAAGCGGAATCTCTTTCAATCTCCTTCACGATTATCGGCTCCCCCGTCCCTCCGATATGACCAACCTTCCGAATTCCAAGAGGAATACGACGAAAGCCACCATCCAATCGTGACCAATCAGCGTTCTCCTCAGCTACGGGTCGACCGGCACTTGCCACGAGATGCAAGCACGACGTTTGGTCCGGGCACTCAGCCCTCATGTGGCAAGATGAACAAATATCCCCGGGCTGGATCAGCCAGATCCGCACCAGGGCCACCTCCGGTCTTTCACCCAATCGACGAACGATCAACTGGAGCAAGTCCTCCAGCGAGCGTTGTTGGGCGATGTCCAGCAAGAGACATTTGAGGGATTCAAAATCCGGTTGGGTGTCGGCTCTGATTTCCACGCCACCACCTTAAACGAAACCTCATGAACCATCAACGATTGCTCGTGCTCCACGAAATTCCGTTGATAATCGGCTTTTCAAAAATATTAAAAAATTATTACATTTCAATATGTTCTGAAAATTTTCATGTTGGCACGGCAATTGGAATAACTATTAGGCAGCAAGACAAACTGATGAAAACCTAGCACTCAGGAGGATCACACGATGCCAAGATTACAAGCCATTAATCCAGACACCGCCACCGGCAAAGCCAAGGATTTGCTGGAGGGGATTCAAAGCAAATTGGGGTTCACCCCCAACCTGGCCCGCACCATGGCCAACTCCCCGGCCGTCCTGCAAGGGTATTTAAACTTCGCCGCCGCCCTCGGCAAGGGTACCCTGACTCCCAAACTGCGGGAGCAAATAGCCCTGATCGTGGGAGAGACCAACGACTGCCACTACTGCCGGGCCGCCCACACGGCCATCGCGAAGACTGTAGGACTCAGCGAAGAAGTAATCCTCGACAGCCGACGCGGGGAATCCACCGATAGCAAAGTGGCTGCAGCTTTGGAGTTTTCACGCAAACTGGTCGCCGACCGTGGCTGGGTCAGTGATGAAGATGTCAGGAAAGTACGACGGGCCGGATACAGCGACGGAGATATCGCGGAAATCGTCGCCAGCGTGGCCCTCAACATGTTTACCAACTACTTCAACCATGTGGCCGAAACGGAGGTGGATTTTCCACCGGTACCAGAACTTGCTGCAGCCTGATTGTACGAGGAGATATTCACCGAAAAACTTTCGATCATTCACACATCACATTCAATAGGAGGGTTTCACCATGACATCAGCAACCGTACAAGAAAACATTGTTGAGGATACCGCCAACAGCCAGCCCACAGAGACCATGAAAGCGGCTGTCATCCGGCAATTTGGTGACGTGGACGTTCTCCAATACGAAGAGATCGACACGCCGAAACCAAAACCGGGCCATATTCTTATTAAGGTATTGGCCGCCGGCATTAATCGGCTGGACCACTATTTACGTGAAGGCTCGGTCGTGCCTGAGCTTCCATTCCCTCACATCCTGGGCGCCGATGCGGTTGGTGAAGTGGTTGTGCTCGGCGAAAGTGTGACCAATGTGAAAATTGGTGAGCGGGTCATTCCTGCACCAGGGTTTCCCCTGAAGGAGGAAGACGACCACATTCGCCCGGCAGTCACGGCACCCAGTTTTGCCCTACCTGGATTACATATTTGGGGCTCATACGCTCAGTACATGGAAGTGCCAGCTCGTTGGGTGGTGAAGGATGACACGGGACTGACCCCAGAGGAAGTGGCAACACTCCCCGTGGTATTGGCCACTTCTGTCCGGTCGGTGAAAGAAGTGGGTGAGGTAAAGGCCGGCGACAAGGTGCTCATCCATGCCGGTGCCTCCGGTTCCGGCAGCATGCAAATTCAAGTGGCCAAGGCTCTGGGTGCCCAAGTCGCGACCACCGTCCGGGACGACGCGAAGGGCGAATACGCGAAGTCTCTGGGAGCCGACTTGGTGATCAATACCCGAAAGGAGGATTTCGTGGAACAAGTTAAGGCTTGGACGGGAGGTCAGGGTGCGGATGTTGTCATCGATAATCTGGGTGGCGACGTGCTGCCCAAGAGCATTGATGCGGTCCGACCATTGGGGACCGTGGTGGTCTATGGGTTCGTCGCCGGCACGCAGACGACCTTTGATATCACCAAGTTTTACTTTGCACAGAAGAAGCTTCGTGGATCGATGGCGAGTGATCCTGAGAATCTCGCTTGGGGGTTGGAGCAAATTCGGACGGGACGGATCAAGCCGACCCTCGATCGTACTCTGCCATTGAGCCAGGCAGCCGAGGCACACCGGCTTATCGCCACCAATCAAGTAACCGGCAACATTGTGCTTTTACCGTGGGCCGATTAACACGCTACAACTTCCCCTTCTTTCCCTCGCCCCTTTGTGGAGAGGGTTAGGGTGAGGGGGGATTAAGAAAAGGAGGAGACAACCATGAAACCACCTATCAGCGATATTGCTTTTACCCCGTCGGTCAAGACGGCTCAGGAACGCCTCGGCTCGCGCAAACAGTATGCGCGCATAGAAGAACGAGGTGGATGGCAGAATGTCATCACAGACGACCTCGCCGAATTCATCGCAGAGCGAGATTCGTTTTACCTCGCGACTGCCAGCGAGGAAGGTCGGCCGTACATTCAACACCGTGGCGGCCCCAAAGGGTTTCTCAAAGTACTCGACCAAAGAACCCTGGCTTTTGCGGATTTCAGTGGGAACCGGCAATATATTTCAGTTGGGAATCTAGCGGAAAACAATAAGGCGTTTATCTTCCTGATGGATTATGCGAACCAGCAGCGAATCAAAATCTGGGGAACGGCAGAGGTTATCGAAAATGATCCGAAATTATTGGAACAACTGGCCGACCCAATCTACCGAGGCCGGCCTGAACGGGCCTTCCGTTTTCATGTTGAAGCATGGGACATCAATTGCCCGCAGCACATCAAGCCCAGGTTCACAGCAGAGGAGATTGACTCCACCGCGCGGGCCCTCAGTGACCGCATTGCGGAACTCGAAGCCGAGAATGCCACGTTAAGAAGCCAGATTCCTGCATTCGTGGAGTAGTCGCGTTCTCAAAGAGGATTCAATCAATGAGGAAAATTCATAGCCTCCCCCATTGTGGAGTAGCAGTTTATTGACAGATCAGGCAGCCATGCCGTAAAGTTTTAAATAGACCAAAATTCTGGTCAATTAAAAATGAGGTGAACGTGGCAAGGACGCTGCCTATCTCTGAAGTGAAAACCAGGTTGCCTGAGCTGGTGACCGACATAGAGGAGCGCGAGGAAGAGATAGTGGTCACCCGGAACGGAAAGCCGGTCGCGGTATTGGTCAACTATGCCGAATACGAACGGGTGAAAGAGACGATCGATGTTCTAAGTGACGCGGACCTGATGCGCCAGATCCGCAAGAGCCAGGGCTTTTATGCTGCAGGCAACAAGGGATTCTCATTCGAAGATGTATTTGGTGAGCCGCTCCTTCCCTCCAAGAAACGTCGGCGGTAATGCCCGCCTTTCGGCCTGATATTCCCCCTCACGTTGCCGAAGTCATCCGCCATTTCCCTCCAGACCTCAAACAAAGCATCAAGTCGGCAATTCGAGCCCTGAGTGCAAATCCCAACGGTGGAGAGCCTCTCGTCCGGGAACTTGAGGGATTCTGGAAATTTCGGGTGAAGCGATTTCGAATCGTATACACAATTGATCGGAGGCGAAAGATGATCCGAATCATCGCAGTGGGTCATCGACACAGGATTTATGACCAAATAGCTGAGTTTACCACTCATCGGTAATGAATGTATTACTATAGTGTTTTCACTTTCAATGAGTACATCTAAAAACTTCTCAAACATTAAACCTCCTCTTCTACAAAACAGAGCAAAGATTAAAAATTTGATGACAGGAGAATTGTTGGTCTTAATTCTAGCAAAACAATGTTGTTTTGATCATTTTGAACAAACTAACAATTATTTTCTTTTCATTTTAGTATTCTTTTAATGTCTACAGAAACAGTATTAAGCGATACGATGCAGGTAGTAACCTTTACAATTACAAACAAATCCAAAAAGAAAGGTAACTATGCAGTACCAATTGAACAAGTCAAAGAAATCAAAATAGTCGATGCCATCACAAAAATTCCCAAATCAAAATCATATGTAAAGGGAATTATGAATCTGAGAGGAAACATTATTCCTATTATAGATGTAAATAGTAAAATCGGTGCACCTAAATCTGCTAACGTAGACAATTCAAAACAAAGAATTCTAGTTACGGATGTCAATGACTCACTCACTGGTCTCTTAGTTGATGAAGTAAATGAAGTAATGAGATTTCCAACAAAAGAACT
>JACZVJ010000175.1 GCA_022572725.1 Nitrospinota bacterium
GAAAGTTCCGGACATCCTGGTACTCCGGCCAAGTCCCCGTCACCTCCCCACTGAAATCCCGGTCCCCGGCCTTCAACTGTTGATCCAATTCGATAATCGGAAGGGGGGTGATCTCAGGAAAACGCTTCCGAACAGCCAAGGCATCGCCATACCGCAACCCCATCGAGCGCCCGGCGAACTTTCGTTGTTCTTCAACCGTCAACGATTTTTTCCACACAAACAAGAGGTTCGTCCCCAGCCGCTCTATAGATTTCACCAACCACACTTGCCCGCCTTCGACGATGGCAATCATGGCAATGACAGAAGCCACGCCAATGATGACGCCCAGCATGGTCAGTCCGGAGCGCAACAGGTTGGCCGAAAGATTTTTCAATGAGTCCCAAATAATCGCACGGACAATCATGGTCAGCTCAATCCCTCCGACATGGCCGGAAGCACCTTTGCTTCATCCGAGACGACGCGACCATCGCTCAAGGTCACACGCCGTTCAGCGGTCATCGCCAAACCCTGGTCATGCGTGATCATGACAATGGTCTGGCCTTCCTCGTGGAATTGCTCAAACATCGACAGAATTTCCCGACCGGTGCGGCTATCGAGATTTCCGGTCGGTTCATCAGCCAACAGGATGGCCGGCTGATTGACCAAGGCTCGGGCAATGGCCACGCGTTGTTGTTCCCCGCCGGAAAGCTGGGTCGGATAGTGCCCAACTCGATCTTTGAGACCAACCCGTTCCAGCATGTTCAATCCACGGGCCTGTTGGTCTCTCCACCGAATTCCTCCATATTGTAAAGGCAGTTGGACATTTTCCAATGCCGTCTTCCGAGGCAACAAATGAAACGTCTGAAAGACAAAGCCAATTTTTTGGTTTCGAATCACGGTCAATTCGCGGTCGCTCGAAGTCCCTGTCATTTTATCTTCAAGCCAATACTGACCATGGGTGGGTCGGCTTAAACACCCGAGAATATCCAACAACGTGGTCTTGCCACTGCCGGACTGCCCGACAATAGCGAGAAACTCCCCCTTTGCGACTTCCAAATTTACGTGAGACAGGGCCCTCACTTCCACTTCCCCTGTTTGGTAGACTTTGCTGATGTCCTGAAGCCGAATCAGTGCCGGCCCCATCGGTCGGGTCCCATCTTCGTCAATGTGCTTCACCCCGTGGGGTCCAGAAGCTTCCGAGGGACTCACACCAATAGGCTTCATTCTCATAGCAGGATTCTACCGCCTTGAAGGACTTTCCGTATACGATGGCAGGATCACGCGATCCCCTTCCTCCAATCCTTGCACCACGACGGCCTCAGAATCCGTTCGAAGCACCACTCGCACCTTGCGCCTTACCCGCTTACCATCCTCCTCAACATACACCACGTCATCTCCTTCCTCCGACTGGAGGGTTTCCAGAGGAATCGTAATGACGTTGTCCAAATCATCAGTCAGAATATCGATGTTGGCCGTCATCATGGGTCGCAAACTCAACCCCACATTCTCAATCTCAATGGTGACCTCATACGTCACAATACTCTCGTCCTTTTCACCCTGTGGAGCAATAACCGTGACCGTCCCCTCGAAGAGCGATCCCGGTATCGCGTCCAGGTGAACCGTAACGGGCTGCCCCACCTGCACCCGGGCAATGTTCACTTCGTTAATCTTGGCTTTGGCCACCATCTTAGTGATATCGGCCAGTTTCATCAGTACCGTCCCACCCCCCACCGTTGCGGTTCCGGAAGTGATGATTTCACCCGGCTGCACATTGACATCAATGACCGTCCCTCCCGACGGCGAGTACACCCGAAACTCTTCTAACCTGGTCGTGGAAGGATCCTGAGAGACGTATCGTAAAAACAGCTCCTGATTTCCGCCCAGCGCCAACAACAATTCCCGCTCTGCCAATTGCCGCCGCACCCTGGCGCGCCGGGCATCCTGTTGCGCATTCTCCAGATCATTACGGGAAATAAAACCTTTCGCAAAAAGAGACTGCTTGCGAAGGAGGTCCCGTCGGGCTTGCTCCACGTTGATCCCTTCCTGTTCCAGCGAGGCCCGTAGTTGAGCCACTTGGCGGGCCTGACTTGGTTCTTGACGAATGACGGCCAACGCTTGATCCTTCGAAACCTGTTGTCCTTCCTTGACCAGAATTTGACGCACCTCTCCAGAAAATTGCGACTTGATATCAATGGTCCTGGTCGGTTCGAGAGTCCCCGTTTCCGAAACTTGGGTCCTGAGCACACCTCGCTTGACCACGACCACCTGAGGTCGTTCCTTGAGCTGTTCGTCATCCTTCCAGGAGGTGGAGGAGAAAAAGAACGCCCCACCTCCCACAAGGGCAATCAAACCAATTGAGCCAAACACCCAAGTTCGTTTCATCGTTGACACTTCCGCGACAAAGAAACTAACGAGTTCATTGGTAAAAATACCTTGTCCTTCCCTAGCAGGCTGTTGAAAAAGCCTGCGTGGGGGATGCTCGAAGGGAGCAAGGCGCGAAGAGCGGCTTGCTCCCCCTTCGAGGGGTCAAAGGCCCCGTATTTTAGGGCCGTCCGAGGGGCGTGAGCCCCTGGGAAAGCAGGGTGTTGGGGTTTTTCAACACCCTGCTAGGCTGCCATGCCCGTGAAGCTTGTCCTCGCGGAAGCGGCGAACGGGTATCCAGAAAAACCAGGGAAATCTTGGATTCCCGCCTTCGCGGGAATGACAAAGTAGTCAGAAATTTCCGTTAGCCCCTTCCTGGTCATGCTCGGGTTCCCCGCCTTTGTAAGGCGGGGCGGAGGGGAGGTAGACCCTTTTTCTTACCGGCTTCCTTACGAATTGATTAACGTCTGACCTTTCACTTGAATGATACAGGGACCCCTAGCCTCTCGTGAAGACCCTCGAGGAAAATCGGCATCAGAAGGGCTTGGCGTATAAAAAGACAAATCCTTAGTAAATTGTGTGGGGCGAGGGCAATTCCTCCACTTCCCTCGCTCCCTTTGGGGGAGAGGCTTGGGGTGGAGGGGAGTTGAGGTGGCTCGCTATTGGAGGGAAATCTGATAGCGATCGAGCGTCACAGCCGTCACGCGAAAAAGATTGGAAAGGGATTGATTGTAGTCGAGGATGGCCCGGAACGCGTTTCGTTGAGCAATGGCCAGATCCCGCTGGAAATCCAATACCTGTCGCGTGGTACTTAATCCGAGGTTGAGCCGTTCTTGCTCAGCCTTCAACTGTTTTTCGTTGACTGTGCGGGCAACGCGGGTGGTTCCCATCCGTTTAAAATCGGTTTGGACCCGCCGCACGGCTTCTTTAGCATCCACAATGACCTGCCGGCGGACGTTCTGTAACGAGGCTTGAGCCTTCGTTTCCTCAAGCTGGCGGCGGCGATATTGGCTTTGGGCCGACCGGTTGCCAAGAGGGTAACTTAAGACCAACCCGGCGCCAACGTTGTAAAAATCGCCGCTGACCGTCCGATCCAGCGTATCCTCCGGGTCTACCCCCAAACCCCGGAGTCCCACCGACCCTTCGAACGCCAACCGGGGAAGCATTTGGTTCTTGGCAAACTTCGTATTCAGGTTGCTGGAGTCAATACCCTTCTGAGCCTGCAGAACTTCCGGTCGGTGTCGCAAGGCTAAATCGACAGCCTTCTGCATGGTGGTGGGGTCACGGTCTTGAACAGGAGGATCAAGGGGAATAATGACCACATTTTCTCGAAGGTCCTCCTCCGAAGAGCTGATCAGACGCCGAAGCTGATCCTCTTGGTCTCGAATGGCCTTTTGGGCCACCAACACCTGCCCAACGCGATTGGCCACTCCGGCTTGAGCTTGTAGCACTTCCACTTCCGCCAGCACCCCGGCTTGGACCTTGGCCCGATTGGCCGCTAAGAGCTCTTGAGCGGCTTTCAGCGCCGACTGAAAGACTTTCTCGTTTTCCCGGGAAAAGACCAGTTCCCAATAGGCCTG
>JACZVJ010000176.1 GCA_022572725.1 Nitrospinota bacterium
TTTAGTTTTCCTGTTCCCAAGACGAACTCACCGCCCTGCAAATTCTCTACAGCAAGCCGTACAAGGCCCGCCTCGCCTTTGAAAATATCAAGGAACTCGCCCGTGCCATCGAAAAGCCACCCTACCTCTGGAACGAATCCCAGCTCTGGCAGGCTTACGCTGCGTTAGAAAAATCCAAAGTTAGAGGCACGAGCGGCAAGCGCATCCTTACGAACCTGGTTTCCCTAGTCTGCTTTGCTGTGCACCAAGACAACGAACTTGTTCCATTCCCTGAGCGGGTCAACGCCAACTTCAACGCCTGGCTAGCACAGCCGGAGAGCAGTGGGAAGAGATTCACCGACGAACAACGTCACTGGTTGGAAATGGTCCACGACCACATAGCCGCGAACCTGAGTGATGAGACCGACGGCTTCGACTATGCGCCCTTCGGGCAGGAGGGTGGATTAGGGCAGGTGTATCAGTTGTTTCCACAAAAGCTGGGTGCCATACTGGAGGAGCTGAACCAAACCCTCGTTGCCTAATAGTTCACTGTTGCCTGATTCTCTCAGTTTCAGGTTTGAGGAGACAGATTGGCCTCCCTTTTCTGAACGAAAAAACCTAGAATCTCGCCATGGTCGAACCAACACAACTCCCAAACGCGCCCATCACTGAAGCCCTTCTCGACATTCAGGTTAAACTCCCCGCAGGAACAGATCTGGCGAAGTTAGCCACCTTCCACGAGGGCCTAAAGCAGAGGTATCCGTCTAAACAAGAACGGGTATCATGGCGTGGGAGTATCGAAATCAAGGCGAAGCCAGTTGCCCACTTGTCCCAATCGGCTGAGGGTGGACCTGACGGATATTTATTTACCGCAGTTGACGGCAGGCAAGTTGTCCAAACACGTCTGGACGGCTTTACCTTTAGTCGGCTGAAACCTTATGAAAAATGGGAAACCCTTCGAGATGAAGCACGAGAACTCTGGCAGCATTATGTGCGTATCGCCTCACCTGAGGCAGTAACACGGATAGCGCTCCGTTACATTAATCGCATCGAAATCCCCCTCCCGATGCGAGATTTCAAAGATTACATTCTGACTACCCCAGAGATAGCCCCTGATCTCCCTCAGAGACTGGAGAGCTTTTTTATGAGGCTGGTCATCCCTGACCCTCAGAGTCAAGCAGTGACGATTGTGACGGAGACCATGGAGCCTATAGGAGAATCGAGCGACCGGCTCCCCTGGATCCTTGACATTGATGTGTTCCGGGTGGCTGTGTTCAATCCTCAGGATCAGGCAATGTGGGAATCGTTTGAGCATCTTCGCATTCTGAAAAATGATATCTTCTTCAAAAGCATCACGCCTAAAGCAAAGGAGTTGTTTCAATGAGCGTTGCGACGATACGTGCTCCACGAGCGCTACAATATGTTTCCGCATTCGGAATGAGTCAGGATGCCAAAGTGATTGCAGTTCAATGGGAGGAAACTGAACAGCACTACTGGCTTCCAGTTTCACGAAGGCCCCAGACTGACGTCAAAATTTTTCAGGCACTTGTTGAGGCCTGGCGCCAGGAGGTCCAATTTCTTTCCTCCGTCACTGAAATGTCCCTCCATCCTGCCTACCAACGCATTATTGGAATGGGGGCCTCAGTGTTACCCCTTCTGCTTCGTGAACTCGAAAACAGACCAGATCACTGGTTCTGGGCACTGACCGCAATTACGGGAGTCGATCCTGTACAACCTGCAGACCGGGGAAAGATCGAGAAGATGTCCGAGGCGTGGCTTAAGTGGGGCAAGGAACAGGAGCTGAGTTGGTGAGCGAAGACCTGAAAGGCAAATTCCCCCACCTAGCCCATTCCCCTTACAGTATTACAAGCCCTTCTTCCCCTGGTTACAATTGCATTGCTTGGGCAGCAGGCGAAACGGATAGATGGTGGTGGCCCCCCGTGTCGGGCTCTTTTGCTTATTACTGGCCACCAAACATCCTTTTGCAGGAAACCCTCGATGCTTTTGTAGAAGCCTTCGGCGTGATCGGGTTCAGCCCGTGTGGAGACCCTCATGTTGAGCAAGGGTACGAGAAAATTGCGCTGTATGTGGATAGTCGCGGGAAGCCGACACATGCGGCTAGACAGCTTCCCGATGGCCGCTGGACCAGCAAACTTGGCAGCGGCCAAGATATTGAGCATGAGCTTGATGGCTTAACAGGCTCGCTATATGGGGCAGTGGCACAAATTCTCAAGCGCCCCATAACCGAATAAATTCCCGCGAACTTCTCCAACACATCATTACGCGTGAAGTAGATAGAGAGTAGATAGGGTCAGGCATGAATTATATAGATAGGGTCAAGATAGAGAGGGTCAGGTCAAGATAGAGAGGGTCAGGCATGAGTATTGACTTAATTGCTCAACCTTCCTTCCTCTTGGAACTTGGAGGAAAAAAGGGTGCTGAGGTTTCGATCCCCCAAAGGCATATACCTATGCTTGCCCTCCTGACTGTACCTTTGCAACCCTCCACAGGTTAGGCAATTTTCCGTCGTTTGGCCGCTTGGTCGAGGTCGAAGGTGACTTGGAGGTTTTACCGAGTTCTGGTCCAGCCTAACTTCCGAGCCAATTGAGCTTGAGTGAGGTTGGTTGGTTCAAGGAAGTTTTCAAAAAGAATTTTCCCATAGGGATACAATAGGGGTCGAACTCGTTTTAATTTTACATTTGAGTCCACTTTCCATTTGTTATAAACGAGCTATCTTTTCACTCATCACGATGACCACCAGTTTTCGAGTCGAAGCCCTGGCACTCGCTTGAACTCTCTTTCGTTGTTGGTGGCCAAGCGGACGCCTAAGCTACACGCATGGGCGGCAATCAACAGATCCATTGAGCCTATGAGTCGGCCTTTCTGCTCAAGTGTTGCTCTTATATTCCCATAGCTGACGGTTGCCTCATGATCAAATTTTGCAACCTCTAGGGGCACAATAAACTGCTCAAGCGCTTGCCGATTTCTTTTGGCGTCAAGACTCTTGCTTGCCCCATATCCCAATTCTGCTAGTGTGATCACGGAGATCCCGACATCCCCAACGGCAAACCCCGTGAAGCGTTCGAGGACAGCCGGCGGCAGCCGTTTGATGATGTAGATACAAATAGTGATGCCCAGCATGACTTTCACGAGGACAGCTTGTTCCTCTTCTGAAGGCGTGGTTGCCTCCGTCCGTTGGCCATGAAGTCTTCCGTGAACTTCTCGAGACTCTCGACAAGGGAAGTCCATGATTTCTTTTTTGGCCGAAGGATAAGTGAATTCCCTTTCTTTTGAATTTCCACTTCCTTACCTTCCATCTGAAATTCCTTCGGTATTCTCACAGCCTGACTATTCCCACTGCGAAATATTTTTGCTGTTTTCACAGGAATGACCTCCTTTATGTATTTACGTGAGGACATACATGCACCATGGATATGTCATCTTCAACATTTGGGCAGGACTAAACTTTGGCCTTCCTCGTGAGAGGAGCCGAAAAGGTGTCAGGGCCTTTTTGTGTGGGCGGGTTCGCCATGGGCCGATTCTAATCTGAACGGGCACCTAGACCACGTAAAAGGTTCCTGACATCTTTTCTGCTTGCTTACCCCTCCTGACAAAGGAGGGGAATTTAGAAAACGATATTAATTTTGCCGGGTTTCGTCCCGGCACGACGAGGTCCTTTTGTTTCGGCAAAAGGACCCAAAACCATGTCCGCCCGTGCGCGGCCCCTCCGGGGTACCTGTGCCTCAGCCCCGAATCATATGGCTGCGCAACTCGCTCCGCTCAGACAGTGCTCGCCAGCACTCCGGATTCGGCGGCGATTCTCGGCCCCACCAGCAGGGGGCCAAATCAAAACGTTTTTGTGTGCATTTCCGGTTCCCCCAAAACAACGAGAAAAAGAATCCCCACACCTCCAATAAGGTTGAAACCCC
>JACZVJ010000079.1 GCA_022572725.1 Nitrospinota bacterium
AAAGCAACTTGAGTATCGGGGGTATGACTCTGCCGGTATCGCTGTCCTTCAGAATGGTAATATTGAGGTTCGGCGAAGTGTCGGGAAGTTGGTGAATTTAGAGGATGCGCTTAGGCAGGAGCCACTCTATGGGACCATTGGGATCGGCCATACCCGGTGGGCCACCCATGGGAAACCCTCGGAGCAGAATGCCCATCCCCATCGCTCGGATGGGGTGGTCATTGTCCATAATGGCATTATTGAAAATTATTTGCCTCTCAAGCGTCAGCTTCAAGCGGAGGGGTACCACTTTGAATCAGAGACGGATACCGAAGTGATTGCCCATTTGTTGGCACTTCATATGCGCCAAGGCCAATCGCTTCGGGGAGCTTTTCAAGCGGCCACGCGGGAGCTTCGGGGGAGTTACGCCATCGCTGGTCTCTGCGTGAGTGAACCAGAGACTTTGGTCGTCACTCGGTCAGGTTGTCCGCTGGTCCTCGGGCAAAGCGGGAAGGCAGCGTATTTAGCATCGGATGTGACCCCGTTACTCCCTCACACCCGTGATGTTCTCTACTTAGAGGATGGAGATATTGGGGTGTTGACCCCACTGGGGGTGACGGTGATCGGGGCTGATGGTCGTTCTGCAGACCGAATGACTGTACGAATTGACTGGGATGCGGGAGCTGCGGAAAAAGGTGGATACCCTTATTTCATGTTAAAAGAAATCCACGAGCAGCCCCAGGCTATTTTGGATACACTGCGGGGTCGCTATAGCTATGATTCTGGTGAAGCCGACCTGCCTGATTTGGCCATGACGGCGGAGGAGCTGATTAAAGCTCGGCGGATTTGGATCGTGGCCTGTGGGACTTCTTGGCATGCCGGATTAGTCGGGAAATATTTATTCGAGGAATTAATTCGGAAACCGGTTCAAGTCGATATTGGATCAGAATTTCGGTATCGCGAGCCAATGGTCCAAGAGGGTGATCTCTTTATTGCGATTTCACAATCGGGTGAGACGGCAGATACACTGGCGGCTGCCAGGGAGGCCAGGCGATGTGGTGCCAGGATATTATCGATTGTCAATGTGGTAGGCAGCACATTAGCTCGGGAATCTGATGGAGTCATTTACACGCGATGTGGCCCTGAAATTAGTGTGGCCTCAACCAAAGCCTTCACCGGTCAGGTGGTCGCTCTGTATCTTTTGGCCTTGCGTTTGGGACGGGTGCGTCAGGTCTTGAATGCCGAAACGGGCAGGTGGTGGCTGGATCAATTCATGGCGTTACCTGGTCGGGTAGAGCACATTCTGAAACGGGAGGCCGAAATCATGTCTCTGGCCAAACGGTTCTATACGAAACGAAATTTCCTGTATTTGGGACGTGGGATCAATTATCCCATTGCTCTCGAAGGGGCCTTGAAATTAAAGGAAATTTCCTACATTCATGCCGAAGGATATGCTGCGGGAGAAATGAAGCACGGCCCTATCGCCTTGGTTGATGAAGACATGCCCGTGGTGGTTCTGGCTCCACGTGATCGGCTGTATGAAAAAACTGTCAATAATCTGATGGAAGTGAAAGCACGAAACGCCCCGGTTATTGCATTTGTCAGTGAGGGAGAACGAGAACTCGGCGAGCTGGTTGATTGTGTCTTCACCATCCCAAGCGGTCATGCCCTCATGTCACCCATCCCCTTTGCAGTTGCCCTCCAGCTTCTTGCCTACCATATCGCTGTCCTCCGAAAAATTGATGTGGACCGACCGCGGAACCTTGCCAAAAGCGTGACGGTGGAGTAAAAACCGTTGAAGATTCCCGCGCTGTAAAAACTTAGACTCCATCTCTCAAACACTGTCCGGTAAAGTTCAAGTTAGGTGGACTGGATTGTGGCCCGTGCACCCTCGTCCCTCATTCCCGCGAAGCCTGTCCCCGCGAAAGCTTGGAGCGGGAATCCATAACAATTATGGCTTTCCTGGATGCCCGCTAGAGACTGCGGGCATGACGATTGGTGGGCCCATCCTCTGCACACAATCCCAAATTCATCTCACAATGTCTGTCACCTGAAATACAGGTTTTTACACTTGCCGCGACAAAATGAAAATTACTCGCCGGCCATCGCGTATTTAAGGACCCGGCGGGCCACGCCAGTGTCCTGGGCGGCTTTGGCCACGGCTTTGGCGACTTGGGGGACAACATGTTTATCAAAGACACTAGGGATGATGTATTCCTCATTTAATGATATTTGGGGAATCACGTTTGCCAGGGCTTTGGCAGCGGCTAACAGCATAGCTTCGTTGATGGTCTTGGCCTGAACGTCCAAGGTGCCACGGAACAGGCCAGGAAAGGCAAGCAAATTGTTGCTCTGATTGGGGTAGTCTGAGCGCCCGCTGGCGTATATTCGGCATTGGGTGGCAGCGATTTCCGGTGGGATTTCCGGATCGGGATTGGCCAAGGCAAAAACGATAGGGCCCGGCGCCATCAGATTAAGGTCTTGGAGCTGAAGCACATTGCCGGCAGAAAGACCAATGAAGACATCGGCCCCTTTAAGGGCGTCCTGTAGTGTGCCACTGGGCCGGTCGTATTGAATGAGAGAGGGCAAGTGATTCCGGTGTTCCCGAAGTTTGGTGGCAGGCCCTTCAAGAACCAGCCCTTTTTTATCACACCCTTTGAGGTGCTTTACTCCGGCGGCAAGGAGTAATTGACAGGAGGCGATTCCCGCGGCACCTAGACCATTGACCACGATTTTCGTCTGAGGGAGGCTCTGGCCGGTGACTTTAAGGGCATTGAGTAAAGCGGCCAGGATCACGACGGCGGTTCCATGCTGGTCATCGTGCATGACCGGGATATCGAGAGCGGCTTGGAGCCGCTGTTCGATTTCAAAGCAACGAGGTGCACTAATATCTTCCAGATTGATGCCCCCAAACCCCGGCGATAGGGCGACGACTGTCCGAACAATTTCATCAGGGTCCTGGGTGTTAAGACAAATAGGCCAGGCATCAATTCCCGCAAACTGATGAAAAAGCATCACTTTGCCTTCCATGACCGGGAGGGCGGCTTCCGGTCCCAGGTTGCCTAATCCCAGAACTGCGGATCCGTCAGTAATGACCGCCACGCTGTTGCGTTTACTGGTAAAGTGGTAGACCTGAGAGGGGTCACGGGCTATGGCTTGAGCCACCCTCCCAACCCCTGGGGTGTAAGCCATCGACAGAGTATTTCGTGTTTTTATTTGAAATTTGCTGCTCACTTGGATCTTGCCCCCAAGGTGCATCATAAAAATTCGGTCTGAAGCAGAAAGAACTTTGACATCGGGCAGTTTGCCGAGATGCTGAAGGACCCTGTCTCCGTGTTCTTCACTCCGAGCGTCGAAGGTGATGTCGCGAACCACTTTGGTTTTCGTGCTGGAAACCATATCTACCGCCCCTAGGCTGGCTCCCTCCTCAGCAAGGGCTGTGGCTAAGAGGGCAAACATTCCAGGACGCTGTGGTAACTCAACCCGCACAGCCATCCGGTAATTGGAATAGGGGCCAATGTCCTTTGTCGATACCTGTCGTCCCTGACCTTTTTTCATCCGCCTTCAAACCTCCTTCGTGAATCTGTAAGCGTGAAGGTTCTTGAAAGTCCTTGGCCAACAAAAACCTTGGAATAGTTATTGTTGTTGAACCTCGTCAATCATGGTCGAAGCCTCGGGGAACATCATTTGGGGATTCAGCCAGCGTTCTCCGGAAGTATGAGTTTCCATGACGACGGAAACCGTCACAGAAAGGCTATTGGCGGATGCCCCCAAATAATAACCGCTGGTGGGAGCAATATCCTGGTAATCTCGCCCAATAGCCACCGCGATGTAACGTTCATCACATCGCCGTTGGTGGGTGGGGTCGTAGGCAACCCAGGTGGGGATCTTGTGTGATCCCACGGGAAGAAGCACTTCGACCCAAGCATGCATTTGCCCCTCACCAGGAAGGTACCCTGAGATATACCGGGCGGGGAGGCCAGCTAACCGGCAAAGTGACAACATAACGTGAGCGTAATCTTGGCAAACACCGGCACCCTTCTCGAAGGCTTTTGCGGCAGTGGTGCCGACATGGGTGGCCCCGGTCTGGTAGCGCATGTGCGCATACACCTGATGGAGAAAAGATTCCGCTAACTCAACCGGAACAAGTCCTCGCTCTTTTGAGCGCCTGGCCATTTGTAACAGGGCATCCGAGCTATCAACACGAGTGGTGAGTTGGGTAAATTCAGCCCGCTTCACCGTGCAGTCCGATTCCTGTGGGCTGATACCTTGGAGGCTGAGAGTATCATCAGGGAGATAGAGAGTTTGAGTCTCAACTCGCATATCAACCGTACAGGTGATCTCTTTTTCAATCTGTACGTGATCGAGTTGCCAGACCAGATTTCCGAAAGCATCCGTGAAATGTCGATAATCGGCTGGTGGGTCCATGTGCTATCGGAGATCAAGACGGCGCTGGCGGCCGTAATGCTGTGGTGGAGCCAGCCGTACAATGGTGCTGACCTTGGCAATGGGAGAGGTGTACTGATAAACGAACTGATGGCTAGCCGAAAGAACGGCTTTGACGACACGCTGGATTGGTTCGTACACATGAGTGGCCGGCCTTCGCCGCCCCTGGAGTGCCGGTGTAGGGAGGTCGGAATATCCACTCGACCGGAAATAGGCTGTGGCGATATTGTTCGTGAGTTGATCGAGATAATTGATCACCTGATAATAAAGGAGTTAGACGCTTTCATCGGGTAAACGTTGGGACACTAGTGATTCCGGGGAATCACGGTAATGGGCATCCGGGCTTCCAATTTGACAAGACACAGTTAAGCAGGGACGACCACTCTTTTTCAATATTTTTTGGGGGGTTCGAAGTGCGAAACTCGTGGAAATCCATTTCACCGAAAGACTCTTCAAAATTGACTTTCGGGGATGCTTGGGGAGGAAAGCCGTCCTAGGACCAGGGGAGGTTCGCTTCCCAATCCCGCCAAAAGTAAGCACAACTCCTCCCGTCCCATAAAATCTTTCTCTTGGCTGCAAAGTAAATGTGGTGTTAGGTCTCGTGGGGTTGGGCCAAACCTTGTCACCCTATTTTGAAAATATCACTTCTTTTCCCTTATGACAATTCCTGTGGATGGCTGGTCGATGCAGGCAAGGGGGTCATAGGTCCCGTATTGAGGGGCCGTTCTATGGGTGTGAGCCCGTGGGAAAGCAGGGTGTTGTGGTTGCCCTGCTAGGCTCTTCCCAAGACGACCTCTTCAATCAATTGCAAGTAATCACGCAAGAGACGGGGAATGAGGTACTGCTTTCGAACCGATTCCTTTGCAGCCGCGCCCATTTGGGTTCGAAGTCCATCTTCGCGAATAAGCCTGATGACCCGGGATGCGCATTCCTCGGGGGTGTTGACCAGAAACCCGCTGTGCCCATCCTCTATTTGGACACGAATCCCACCGCAGTTTCCTCCAATTACTGCGCTTCCCTTCCACATGGCTTCAGTCACAGTTAGTCCAAAACCTTCCCGCAAGGACTTCTGCAACACGACGGTGGAAGCCGTTTGAAAGGCATTGACCTCTCGTTCTTGGACCTCTTTTGGATCGGAGAAGAGGTGAATGTCCAAGTCCGCCCCTGCATGACGTTGGACCTGCTCGAAGACCACCTGGGCTTCCAAATCATCCTGGGCCTCCATCACCCCGACAAGGGCCAATTGAAGGGACGGACATTCCTTTTTTACCAGTCGATACGATTCAATCACTCCCAAAGGGTCTTTCCATGGATCGAATCGAGCGACTTGGGTCATGAGTGGGCGGTGAGGGTCAATCCCTAACCCTGCCAGGATCTCTTTGGCCTCGGGGAGTGGGAGGGGAAGATTTTTAGGCGTAAGCGCATCGATGGCTGGGCGGACAAATCGAATCCGCTCCTTGGGGACCCTGCCGTTCACGTATTCTGGAAGACAAAAGACCAAGCGGTCGTTCCCGGTAATATATCGCTGGAGGTCATTCCACACCGTCCGGGTTGTGGTTGAAGAATCAATGTGGCAGTGCCAGATCGCCTGCCGAAATGAACGCAGTCCCAAACTGACGGGACACGGTTGGGGATCGTGTACGATCCACAGGTCAATGTCTAAGGCTTCAAGTTCATGAGCCAGGTTTCGATTCCTCCCCAGAATAATTGTGAGCGTTACCATCGAACCGCCAGCTACCACCTTGTGAGCTATTATAGATGTTTTTTGTGACCTGGAAGAACTCAGCATCCGCTTTGAAGCAATACCAGTCCGTCTGGACTCCTAATTCGTTCATTAGCGGAACGAGGCTGCGCAGAATTTCCGCAACCCCTCCTCCCACCGGCGTAGCATTTAGGTGAGCAACCTTCAGGCCACTCAAACGGTTGGCTCATCGTTCAAGATCGGAAATGGCCTCTTCATCCATATAGAGGGTAGTAATTTTCAAGTTTTACCTGAGAGGTTTCAACTTGTTGCAGCACAGCACACACTCCTTCGCAAAGGGGATAGTGCCCTCATACCTCCTTTAGATTTGAGCTGGGAAAAAGGGATTTAGGGGCTCAAATTGGAAGGGAATACAATTTGGGCTTAAAAAAGCAAAAGGGGTTAATGAGTCAAAAGTTAAGATTCTGTGTCAACCCTAAATTTCTACCAAATTTCCCTGGTTCCTTCCCTGAATCAGACTTTACCGTGATCTATTCTTTTTCCGTTTGGGATGAAGGGACCAGAGGAAGGAAACAAGATAGGTTTCTCCCTTGAGATACCTCCGCCGTGAAGGGCGAGGAGGTGAAATTCAAAGGATGGTAGGGTACTTTTGGGGGAGAGGCGGTTTTAAAGATCGCTACCTGTTCAGTGGAATGGTAATGACAATGGCGCCCATCACGTCGTTAAGTTTAAAGTCCCTCTTGGGACTGAGGGGGTGTGTATTGTGGCAATCAATACAGGCTTTCGCTATAGCCCTATCGGCATAAAGAGCTTGAAAGAAACGCCTTTTTCCGCTGGTCACGATTCCCGTATGGGGCTGGTCGGGGTTCTTTACCACTGCATTTAAGCCTTTACGCTCAAAGTCTGTGGCTGGACCGTTTCGCTCTTTGATAGGCCAAAGGCTGATGAGGCGATATCGTATGCCTCTTTCCTTTTCTGCGACTAAACGACCGGCAGCTAGGAGGAACTGAGCGGGAAGGGGAAGACCATTTTTTTGCTCCCAATGCTCCTCAGCTGAGACGATACCTTTCTCCTGCATGCGACCGACCACCTGCCTGGTGTAAATGGTTCGATCGGCTTCTATAATGGCGTGGATGTAGTCCGCCACCCTTTCCGGGGGGATAAAATCTGAAGGCTCGGTTGCCCTTTCTTTAGAAGAAAGGGGTCCGGCAGTAATGAAAAGTAAGAGCAGGATGGGTCCTCCCCAGAAGATCACCTTTTGCCAACTGGTTCTCATGGCGACTCCTCCTTGGATGGGGGTGGATAGGAGGCTGGGAAGGTCATAAGGAATGTGGTTCCTTGTCCTTCTGTACTCTCAACCCGGATCTCCCCTCCATACTTTGTCACAGTCTTTCGGACGATAGTCAAACCAAGCCCAGCACCTTCCCCTTGCCGTTTGGTGGTAAAAAAGGGATCAAAGACCTTGTTGAGGAAAGGTTTGGGAATGCCTCTCCCGGAATCCCTGATGGTGATCGTGACGAGACCCTCTGTATATTGGGTTCCCAGAAAAAGGGAGTCGCCCCCCTTCATGGCCTGAACGGCATTTTTAATGAGATTCACAAAGGCTTGTCGAATGTCATCGGGTTGTCCTTGAATCGGTGGGATCGGCTGGTAATCCGTTTGAATGTCCAGCGAGGGAATATCCTCCGTGAGCTGCACTAACTTGAGTGCTTGGGTTAATTGCTCGTTTAGATTGACTTGGCTAAGACGCCCATAACTCTGTCTCCGCACTTGGCCGGTAAAATCTTGAATAATGGCGGCCATATGCTTTCCCCGCTCAACAATGCTCTTGGCGAATTCCTTCATTTGAGAGGTGTCAGTTTCCTCAAGAATTGCCTCCCCAAATCCAATAACCCCGACGAGGGGATTGTTGAGTTCATGGCCAATCCCGGCGGTGAGGACTCCTAAACTTGCCAGCTTCTCGTTCTGGCTGAGCCTTTCATGCAATCGAGTTTCTTCTGTGGTGTCTCGCAACACGAGGCCAATTCTTTGGTTTTCGCCAGGCCTGGCCTTAACAGGGAACCAATCGTAGCAATAGATCCGGTTGTTGATATTCAGCGTTCTATTGTCCTCGTTTTGTGCCATGGGCAATTCCGGCGACAGAGGGTCTCTCAACTGAGATGCTCCTTGTTGTTCCTGAGTTGAACGACCGGAGAGGGATTCGGCTTTGACTTGACCAATATCTTGGATTTCCTGTTGGAGTTTTTGTCGCATTTTCGTGTCGGTTTTGAGGATCTCGAAGAGCTTTTTCCCCTCGGCTGCTCCATTCCCCAAACCAAAAGCGTCTTGTGAGGCTGGGTTCATGTACTGAATGTGTTCGTCACTATCCAGCATGATGACGGGAGCAGGAACACTATCAAGAATTTGGGTGGTTGATTCTTGAAGGTATTGAACTTCTTCCGTCTTTGACGCCAGATGACTCTTTAATTGTTTAAAGGCAGATTCGAGTTGCTGGTTCATTCGGTTGACCTCATCGGCCAATTCTTCAATCTCATCCCCGGTTTTTATCACAATCGGTTCCCGTAGCTCTCCTTTACCGATTAATTTGGCAGCCGCTTGCAATCTTCGAATGGGGGTCACAATACGCCCGGCTGATATGGATCCAAGGGTGATTAACAGACCGAAGGAAATCGCCCCAAACACGGCGATCCATGTAAACAGGTTTTGGATAGGGCCATATAATTCCTCTGATGATTGCCAGACGAACATGTGCCAAGCCGTGCCCGTGGACTGTTGGGTGATCCGACTCACGCTTGGAAGTGGAGTAAATCCGATAATGGAGGTTTCGGTTCCTCCGTGACCATCGCTCGGGGTGGGGGCCCAGCCAGGATGGCGGGGGGTTACAAGGGGAATGACGCGGGCGTCTTCTATACGTTTGCCGGTGGGAAGCAGGGGACAACTCAGAACGATGCCCTGACTGTCGATGAGCATGACATGCCCGGTTTTCCCAAAACCAATAATATCTATGGAGGGAGCAAAAAATTCTTTTGCGTCGTACGCACGATGGAGAACCCCGATGGCCTGGTATCCAATGCTGTCCATGATGGGGATGGAGAGGCTAAACGTATACGTGTCCAGCAAATTGTCAAACGCCACATTTTCGAGATAGGTCTGTCCAATGCCCTTATTGAACGCGCCCTTCCACCAAGAAGCCTCTTTGTTGGTGTAAGGGACCTTGGTATGAATACTGGCCATGAGTCGGCCCATAATGTCCGTGATGTATAAAGCCCGAGTAGCCGACCGGGTCACCACCGTAAAGGAAAGGTCTTTTTCACTTATAGTTCCCCGATAGTGCCCCTCCAGAATCTTAGCGAGAGGTCCTTGGGTAATAGGATGAAGGAATTTGGGGTCCTTCTTTATCCAGGCTTCTTGTTCGTGATCCAATTGGTCTTTGAATGTGGCCTCATCTCCATCCAATAGGACATCTCTCCTCTCCTCCAGAATGCGAATAATCTCTGGGTCGAGGGTAATCCGGCGAGTTTTGGCTTCCTCCTCCTTGATGACTAAATCGAGCTTTCTGCCCGTTTCCACGGCCAAGGCCTGAAAACTGGCCCCGTTGACTTCTCGAATCTCTTTTCTTGCCTGAAGGAAAGCCATCACCAAACCGATGAGCAAAGGAAGGATTCCCACCAGGAGCATGGAGAGGATCAGTTTCCTCTTTAGGGTAGAGTGGAACGTCCTTTTTCCCGAATCAGGAGAGGTAGCCATGATCGCAATTGGTTAGGTTTGACTAAGGGCTGGAAATTCCAGCTTGAAAGTCCTGCCCTTCAGGCCCCTGTTTCTACGGAAACCTTCCCTTGGTATTTGGTAACGAGAGACTTGATAGCATAAAGCCCCAATCCGGTCCCTTTGCCGACAGGTTTGATGGTGAAAAAGGGGTGGATATTTTTCCCATAAATTCCTGGGAATTTCCAGAGCCGGTATCTTCAATAGTTACCGCTACCATACCATTCCTGGATTTGGTTGATAAAGAAGGGGCCCTTTGGCCATCCTTTGTATCTCAGGCCTTCATCGGAAACCAGTGAGGGACCTCACATGATTCATGTGATAACTATCACATTGGCCTGGATCGCATTGGTAAAAAGAGGGCGTGGTTTCCCCAATTTCGGTCCATAAGATGACAAATGTAGAGCGTTCAAGACCACCCATTACCGGTCCTTTTCTGGAACAATGGCTTGGCGAAGCCTGGAACTGGTTTTGTTTTTCAGAAAAGTGCGGAAAACAGATTTTTGGGGTTGGGGGAAAGGAAAGGACCCGAACAAGGCCAGGCCCTTTCCCGTGGGTATGGGCTTTAGAGGCATGAGTCGGACCTCTTGGCACCAAATGTCCGGTGAGGGAAACGACTTACGGGCCCTTGGGTCCTGGTTCTCCTTGAACGTGGTTAAAGGCGATGAATTTCACGCTGCTCCATGGCTTTGGCCACCGATGCTCTTAATTTTTCTGCTTCAACAGGTTTAACCAGGTAATCCACAATCCCCTTCTTCATGAATGAAGTAGCCATGTCCAGGTCAGGAAACCCGGTTAAGACGATCAGCGGAACCCGTGGCCATTGTTGTTGAAAATAATTAATGGCTTCAACTCCATTAATCTTTGGCATGCGGATATCGCTAATAATGACATCCAAAGTAAGAGGATTTTCCCCTTCGTTGATTTTTTGAATGGCTTTTTCTCCGTCCTCGGCTTCCAGAACATTGTAGCCAGCCTTCTCAAGCGTCATCCGTACCACTTTTCGGACATCCGCCTCGTCATCAACAATGAGGACACAACCGTTTGAAGTGCCCCCACCAAACATAGCAGCCGTCTTTTCAGTCATTGTAAAGCCTCCTTTGAAGGAAAAAACATTGAATTTCCAATCATAATTGATTCAACTTGTGTTCTTGGGCGCAAGGAGTTGAGACATTAACCCTTTGGCACAGGCATATAATGGAGAAAACACCCTAGAATGGCAAGCCCTTTGGGAAAAATTCTGTCCGGCTTATTGGCCCTTTGAAAACTTGGTGAGACCCAGGGTTTCTGTTATAGGCTCGATGCAGGGGTGTTTGCAAAAATGCACAAAAAAGGCCCCTTCTCAAAAGGTTGTGTTTCTAAATAACAGGCCGCCGTCATGTTGTAGGGTATAGCTTGACCAGTACAACCGTAGGCAATCCCCTTCCTCCCAGGCCAACTGGTGAATCTTCTTCCGGCTCACGGCTAACCCCGCCAACTTCTCCCAAAACGCTCTTGCCTTCTCCTCGCTGACCTCCGCGACCGCCCAGAGACTATGTTCCCGTACCCCGAGGGTCAGCCGTTCCCGGGGCTCCAGCCCTAGCGCCTCATCCAGCGGATAGACAGCTCGGACACCGCCCCGCCACTCCGTCACCGCCCCCACCAGTGTCTGGAGCGTCTTCGGCTCCCGCCTATTCGCATGAGCACAGCTCCCCACTGTCCGCAGGCGTGAAGGGTCACCAGCCAAACCGCTTCACTCTCCGTCAGCCGCGGCCGAAAACCTTCCCCAAACATGTCATCCCGCTTCTGCAAAAACATTTCCTCATTCTAATGGATATCGGTCTGCTTCAATGCTATCGTGCGGGTCACAAAGATCAGGATCTCTTTCATGGCTCCCTCCTGAGTTTAAGTTCCTCACTCCCCAGTCACCAGAAGGTGAGCCATTTTTTCAATCACGGAAAGGGAAATGCTTCCGTCCGTTAAGAAACTATTGTGATCAACACCAGGATTTTCTACCTTAAAAGCTTTAAAATCGTCTAGCTGCCCCAGGCCATTGTTATGGAGGGAGTCCCAATAAGGACTCCATCCAACTTTGTTGCCGTCCTATGACTCCTAAGGATAAGCTTTTCACAATAACCGCCTTGAGGGGCTTTAGGTGCCCTCATGGGTCGAAGCCACTTGCGACATTCTTATTGAAAAGACTTCCCATTAGTTGGTAACAAGGATGAGGGCCAATTGGGAGGAACAAATGACGTTATTGGATAAAATCAAGAACCATTCAGCGGTCGTAGGTGTGGTTGGGCTAGGGTACGTGGGGCTTCCGCTTGCAGTCCTTCAGGCTAAGACAGGATATCGAGTTATCGGAATCGAGGACCGCACGGAAAAAGTGAACCTTGTTAACCAAGGTTCCAATTACATCTCGGATGTGGATAGTGCCGAGCTACAACACGTGGTTGAGGCCAAGCAATTTGTTGCGACGACGGACTTTGCCAAACTCGAGGAGTGTGATGTTGTCCTCATCTGTGTTCCAACTCCCCTCACTCGCAACAAAAAGCCTGATATTAGTGCAATTGTCAAAGTAACCCGCCATCTTTCCCGCTCTGTACACCCGGACATGTTAATTGTTCTGGAAAGTACCACCTATCCCGGTACGACAGAGGAAGTCATTCTAGGAACGCTGCGTAAACGTGGCCTGAAGGTAGGGGAAAATTTGTATATTGCCTTTTCACCTGAACGGGTTGACCCCGGCAACCCCTCGTTTAAGACTCATAACACCTCTAAGCTTGTGGGAGGAGTGACCCCTGCGTGTCTGGAGGTCGTTAAAACTTTCTATGAACAGTCGATTGTCAAAATATTCCCGGTTTCTTCTCCACGAGTGGCTGAAATGACAAAAGTTTTTGAAAATGTTTTTCGGTCGGTGAATATCGCCTTGGTGAACGAGCTGACGATACTGTGCGATCGGATGGGAATTAGCATGTTCGAGGTTGTTGACGCGGCCGCCACAAAAAATTTCGGTTTTATGCCTTTTTACCCTGGTCCGGGTGTGGGCGGACACTGTATCCCGTTGGATCCCTACTATTTGGCATGGAAGTCCAAAGAATACGGCCTCCACACACGATTTATCGAGCTGGCTGGGGAAATTAACGAAGGAATGCCCTACTTTGTGGTTGGGAAACTCCAGCGTATCCTTAACCGCCGTGAGCGGTGCCTGAAGGGTACCACCATCCTGATTTTAGGCGTCACCTATAAAGCCGATGTGGAGGATCCTCGTGAGTCCCCTGCCACCAAGGTCATGGAGTTGTTACAAAAGGAAGGAGCTGATCTTGTCTATTCCGACCCTTTCACCTCAAGCCTTGCCTTAGGTGAAACGCAGTATAAGGGTCAAGATCTCACTCCGGCTTTGCTTGAAGGCTGCGCCTGCGCCTTGATTCTGACGAACCATTCCGCTTTTGATTACGAGATGATAGTTCGTCACGCCCCGCTGATCTTTGATACGCGTAACGCAACCCGTCATGTCACGGGTGCGAAGGAACATGTCATCCTCCTCTCCTAGCAGGATGTTGAAAAAGTCCGCCAGCGGCGTTCTCGGCCCTTTGTCGTGCTCACGTACTACGTGTACGCTCCGCTCGCCAAAGGGCCTGCAGCCTTGCCCGTGGAAAGGCGCGTCTTGGCGCCACGGGGTTGGGGAGGTGAGATGACGGGTCTTTTTGAACATCCTGCCTTGCAACTGGTGTTTTGTGTTTTTCATGTAGATTGAACGGCTTTTGAGAATTTCTGAGTTTTTCAACCCCCTGCTAGTGCAGTGTTTCAGGCTGTTCTTGTCTTAGGAAAACACGCCTTTTTCACCATGGTTGTGAGAAAAAGGTTGCTGTTCAGTGTCTCTCCCACTTGAGAACTCCATCCTTCGTGTCATTTCGAACGAATGTGAGAAATCTGGTCCTTGATTGGAGAAAGATTTCTCCCGTTGGTCGAAATAACAGAAGTCTTGTAGGTGTCGAATAGATCAACCTATTGATGAAACACTACGCTGGCAGATGGCTTGGGATCTCAGCCAGGAGGGGAGGGGGAAGGACTAAGTTCAGCCGCCCAATTCCCAGTAATGGCACCAAGGTGCGCAATTTGAAAATGATCGTACATGTTCTTATGAATTAGGCGGTTTCCCGGAAAAATAAAGACTGAGAAAAAATCCGTGGGCGGGACTTTACAGTTCGAAGCTTTCCCCCCTTCAGAGAAAGCCACGGGTGTCCGTCCTCCGGAGTAGTCTGCTACGGAGGGTGGAGGAAGCCGCGGGGCTCCACGCGTTGAAGAAGGAAAGGTCCAATTTAAAGAGACATCCTCGAGCGGGCGTAGACGGTGTTTGCGGCTGCAAGGGCTTTACCTTGAGGGTGGGAATGAGTGAGACCCGCACAAATTTGGTCTAGGGCGGCCAGCAAAGTCATGACATGTTCAA
>JACZVJ010000177.1 GCA_022572725.1 Nitrospinota bacterium
ACCGCGGTCACCCGCCCGTCTCGACGAGTTCTTGCAGACGGCCTAATCCCACCCTGGCTTCCGGTTCAGCTCCCGAACCGGCACTCCCCCTTCGCCCATTTCCCCCTCCCACACGCAACAATGGATCGCCATGCTTCGTCATACCCTCGGCACAAGGGCCACTCAGGCCCGGCTCGCAGGCTGAAACCTTCTCATCGTGAGCCCCTGATTGGGCGATTGACCCTCCGGTGACTTCTTTGATACTTTCCTGTCCAGTCAAAAAGGCCCTTTAAAATTCCTATTCCCAAAATGGAAATTCCGGATAGACTGATATTATCTACCCAGTGAAGTCTCGAGAAGGAGGCCAGCATGAAATGGCTAATTGCCCTCGTCGCCTTGATCGCAGTAGTGGCTACCCTGATCCTGTTCGATGTTGGGCCGTTTGCCACCCGTGCAGATAACTGCCGGGGGCATAACTGCACTAAGAGCTACACGATGCCCGACGCCGAATTAACTATTCTAAGCTGTGGCTCTAGCGCCGCAGATGCCGGCGCCAGGATCAACGAAGCTGACAGAAAAAAGGCACTGAGAGATAAAGTCAAGGCCGAGTGCGGCCTCGTCTGTTCCGACTATTGCTGTCCATCTGGCACATGCACCGATGGATGGATCAACACCCATACCGGAATCCTTCTTGCTCACCCTGCCCCGCCTCCGGTGGGCCAGGCTCGTGGCTGGACCTGTACCCTCGTCGGACCTGACGACTTGTGCAGAAGGTCCCAGCAAATGTACAGCTGCGAGGGGAAGTTCGACTCGCAGCGCAGCACGGCGTTCTGCAGAGGATGCACGTAGGTTGTGCCGCCTTCCATCACAAGGTAAACCACAAGATAAACCCAAGGGGAACCAAACCAAGGGGTCAGAGTGCTTGAAATCATTCCCTCACAGGGTTAGCCTCCCTCCTCTTGGGAGTTGGGTGGAGAAATTCCCATATGGCGCGGTCGCCAAGGCTTGGTCAGAAATTGTGGTCAGAAATTGTGGTCAGAAATTGGGGTCAGGCATGAGTATTGACTTATTTGTCGAGCCGGCCTAGGCTGTGGGTCCGGAACCAAGGGGTCGGAGGGGTCGGAGTGCTTGAAATCATCCCTCTGTGGCGTTGTTCGTCCACGAGGTAAGCGGGAGAGAGATCACCGCGATACGCGAAGGGACGGAAAAAGGGGAGGCCATTGGGAGTGCACACTTTCAAGAGGCGATGGCGCGGAGGCTACAACGGCGGGTGACGCGATTGGGGTATGGCGGTGACCGGAAGAGCCAGGCGTATCGGGGGGTGGAATAAGGAATCGAATTAAACACTCTGCCCCCTGTTCCCCCCTGTTATAGCAGAATTTACCTCTTTGGCACCTTGCAAAAGCCTTCTTCCAGAAATACGCTTCGTGGGGTTGGTCCTTTAAAGCCGCATTTCGCATGTATAACTCAAGGAGAGACATTTAATGGCTAAAGGCATTCCCGCCATTGTCGAACCTTCCGTTCTCCAGTGGGCACGGGAATCCGCCGGATATACCGTAGAAGACATTGCGAAACGGTTTAAAAAGGATCCTGCCGAGATTCTTGCATGGGAAGGAGGCGATCCCGAGGATCGACCCTTTATGGGGCAACTTCGGGACCTCGCAAACCTTTATAAACGATCCATTTCAGATTTTTACCTTCCAGCGCCTCCCCAGGAACGCCCAATTCCTCATGACTTTCGGCGTTCCCCAGGAGACGTTGCAGGACTTTACACCCCAGATCTCCGTAAACAACTTCGTTTCGCTAGGGAGCGCCAAGAGCTAGTAAAAGCGCTATCTGAAGAGCTGCATGAATCTTTGGCAACCTTCACACAGAAAATAACCTTGGGCACCAACCCAGAAAACGTTGGTCAGTTTATACGCACTCTACTCAATGTTAACTATTCAGACCAATCCCAAGTTGGGGATGATCGAGCGGCCTATTTCTTCTGGCGCGCCCGCATCGAACAAGCAGGAATTCTTATCTTCCAATTTGAAAAAGTCCCATCAGAAGAGGTGTGGGGTTTTTCCCTGGCTGAACGGCCCTTTCCGGTCATTGGTATCAATATAGACCTTTCTCCGAATGCCAGAACCTTCACCATGTTGCACGAAATGGTTCATATTCTCCTGGAAGAAAATAGTATTTGTGATATCGATGATTACACACCCCGGCCACCACAAGAACTTCACATTGAGGTTTTCTGTAACCATGCGGCCGCCGCTGCCCTGATGCCCAAAACTGAATTTTTAATCCATCCCATTGTAAGCGCCAGCCATGGCGAGGCTACAGACTGGCAAGATATCGAAATCCAGCAGATTGCTAGATCATTTGGCACAAGTAGGGAGGCTGCAGTACGTCGTCTTCTCACGTTCAAAAAAACAACTCAAGATTTTTATCTTGAAAAGCGAGCGCAATACCAAGCTCAATTTAAGGCCCAAAAGAAAAATGCGAGCCCCAATACCCCCTTCCGTCGTGACTACGCACAGCGGGCAGTGAGCAATCTGGGACATTCTTTCACCGGCCTGATCCTTACTAGTTACAACGAAAAGCTCATAACCTTGGCTGATGCTGCAAAATACCTTGATGTTCGTCCCCATAAGGTCCGCAAGGTCCAAGAAATCAACCTCCGGAGACAATGAGTGCCCAAAGAACCACAGCCGCATTACTGTATTGACACGAGTTCACTAATTAATTGGTGGAACGAGGATTACACGCCGGATGTTTTCGAGGGCTTGCCCGACCGTCTCGCTGACCTTATTAAACAAGGGCGCTTACGCTCCGTTCGGGCGGTTCAGGATGAAATTAAAGATTCAGATCCACAATCCAAAGAGATCAATCTTTGTAAATGGTGTAAAGTCCATTCGGGCTTTTACCTTCCCGATGACGAGGCCATTCAGCTTAAGGTCCGAGAAATTATGGCTTCATTCCAGAACCCACTCAAAACCAGAGGCATTGGTGGGGCGGACCCCTTCCTCATCGCGCGTGCGGCTTTGAACGGTCCACACTGGTTCGTGGTTTCAAATGAAAGTCCTAACACAGGCAACGATCATAAGAACCCTAATATCCCTTTTGTCTGTTCCCAGCTTGGAATAAAGCATGTCCGTTTTCTGGATATGCTAAAAAATGAGGGGTGGAAACTGAAGTAATTCCATTCATTAGGAAGGGGGAAAAGGGGACATTCTACTTTTCAAAGGGAATAGAGTCGTCTTTCGTGATCTGGTATTCGCATTGTGGCCTAACTTGGCGCTTCAGGCCGATCGCTTAACAGCACCGGCTAGCACATCGCTGGAGCAGACACTCTGCGACTTGTGGTCAGATTTGGGGTCATCAGATTTGGGGTCAGGCATGAGTATTGACTTATTTGTCGAGCCGGCCTAGGCTGTGGGTTCGGAACCAAGGGGTCGGAGTGCTTGAAATTATTTCTATGTGGCGGTGTTTGACCACGAGGTAAGCGGGAGAGTGATCACCGCGATACGCGAAGGGACGGAAAAAGGGGAGGCCATTGGGAGTGAACAATTTCAAGAGGAGATGGAGCGTAGGATACAACGGCGGGTGACGCGATTGGGGTATGGCGGTAGACCGGAAGAGCAAGCCGTATCGGGGGGTGGAATAAGGTATCGAATAAACACTCTGACCCCTTGTTTTTCTCTCAAGCCCGCATGAGTTGGGCCCAGTTACTCAAACGAGTGTTCGAGATCGACATGGCCGCCTGTCCGCAGTGCGGTGGCCCCTTGACGCTCATCGCCGCCATTGAAGAGCCCGCGGTGATCGTCAAGATTCTCACCCACCTGGGCTTGCCCACCCGCGCTCCACCTCGGTCACCGGCCCGTCTCGACGAGTTCTTGCAGACG
>JACZVJ010000080.1 GCA_022572725.1 Nitrospinota bacterium
TTGATCTTCGGCAGCTTAGGCAAGAAATTCGTGTTGCCAAGAGGAAAAAAGACAGGACCCAACAGCAGGCCGACGAAGTGCTCAAATTGATTGAGAATGATGATCGGCAGGTTTTCCAAATCCAGAAGAAATATGGCAAGATTAATCGCAGCCTAAAAGAGACTGATCGGGAAATCGAGGAAATCGAACAGGACCTCAAAATCAAGGAACGGCAGGTAAATGCGAAGAAGGAGTTGGTTTTGGAGAGGCTTCGCCTTCTTTATATGGGAGGATGGGCCGGACGATTAAGGCCTTTGTTATCGACCAATTCTTATGTGGATTTTCAGCGTGGCTTGTTTTACCGGTTTACCATTGCCCATCGGGAACATGCCTTGTTGGCGGGCTATCGGAATGATCTCCTTGAGATCGAAAAACTCAAAACCCGCCGGGCCGAAGTTCGGGGGGCCCTTTTGAGGTATAAGCAAAAGACCGAAAAGACTATGAAGAGGAAGAAGGGGATTAGGGCGAAAAAACATTTGAGATTGGCGAGTTTAAATAAAAAAGTTGAGGTTCTTAAGGCCATCGAAAAAACTAAGGAGAATTCCTTGGGAGCGATGCTCAAAGAGTTCGAGCAAAGGCGGAAACTCGCCGAAGCCCGGGCCCCACAGCGGAAAGGCCAGCGGCCGGAGGTTGGGTCACTGCTCTGGCCGGCTGAGGGTGAAGTGGTGACGCTGTTTGGGCGACAAAAGCATCCTACCTTCGAAACGTATGTCAACAAAAAAGGTATTGAAATTCGGACCGGTGAAGGCAGTAAGATCCGGGCGGTCTCTTCAGGAAATGTGGTGTATGCGGATTGGCTCAAAGGGTATGGGCTCGTGGTGATTCTTGATCACAACAATGGATTTTTTTCTCTTTACGCTCATGCCTCTCAATTGTTGGTGAAGGACAGTGACCGGGTTCGGGTCGGTGATGTCATTGGGGAAACCGGCGAGTCAGGTCTGACCGATAAAAACATCCTGTATTTTGAATTGCGAAAAGGCACTGAGCCGGTTGATCCGCTCAGGTGGTTGGTCAAACGACCGTAGACTTTTAGAATAGGAACATTAGCCATGGAACAGGAACGGCATTCGACAAGGTGGGTTTCTGGTCTCATTATTGCCCTCACGCTCTTGGTCGGGATTCTGATCGGAAAGGGCTGGGAGAACACGGGACACGCCAGTGAATCGTATGAAGAGTTGCTAATTTTGGCAGAAGTCTTGAGCCAGGTACAAAAAAATTATGTCGAGGCCACTGAAACCAAGAAACTGATCCATGGAGCGGTCCGTGGGATGTTGGCGACTTTGGATCCGCATTCATCCTACATGACTCCTGATATGTATAAGGAAATGCAGGTGGAGACGAAAGGAGAGTTCGGTGGCTTGGGAATCCAAATTGGCGTGAAGAATCATCGAGTGACCGTCATTGCTCCCATTGAGGACACGCCAGCTTTTAAGGCAGGAATTCAGGCGGGCGACGTGATCACCAAGGTCGACGATAAAGCCACCAAGGATATGACCCTAATGGAGTCGGTCCACCTCATGCGTGGGCCCAAAGGGACGAAAGTGACTCTGACGATTGAGCGCGAAGGTGCGGATGCCCCTTTAGTGTTCGAGCTGATTCGGGACACGATCAAAATTCAAAGTGTACGTTCCAAGGTTCTTGAAAACCGGATCGGGTACGTTCGAATAACGCAATTCCAGGAATCAACACCTAAGGATTTAAGCCATGAACTGGCGGCGCTTCGAGACCAGGACATTCAGGCCTTGATTTTGGATCTTCGGAACAATCCAGGGGGGCTATTGATGGCAGCGGTGGGGGTATCCGAGCAGTTTTTAGAAACCGATAAGTTAGTGGTGTCCATCAAGGGAAGAAACGGAAGGGAAGATGAATATCGTGCTCGTCTGAAAGACGAGATCTATTCGTACCCCATGATGGTCTTGGTGAATCAGGGGTCGGCCAGTGCTTCGGAAATTGTGGCTGCGGCCATGCAAGATTGGGGAAAGGCGGTGATCATTGGGACTACTACGTTTGGAAAAGGCTCGGTTCAAACGATCCTACCCTTGTCTGATGGCTCCGGGCTCCGGTTAACTACAGCCAAATACTATACCCCCCGGGGGGAGTCGATCCATAAAGTGGGTGTGAAACCGGATATCGTTGTTGATCCCAAAGCGGTCACGGTCGTGCAGTCCTCGGGCCCCAAGACAGGGAATTCCTCAGCGGCATTGTCTAGGGTTTCACCAAGTAGGGAGTCGGGTGGAAAAGGAAAGGCTGAAACGGAAAACATTTCATCAGGAGGAGAAGCGGCAGGTAAGCAGGGTGAACTGAAGGATGTTCAACTTCAAAAAGCCATCGAACTCCTTACAACTTGGAAAGTCTTTAAAGACCTGCGCCCTCTGTAAAAAGTTGTTTGGGTACAGAAGGGTTAGTGACTCAACACAATGGCGGTAGAGGTTTTGGTCACGCCGTCGACGCTTCGAATTCTGGACAGCACCAGATCATTCAGGTCTTCGAGACTTTCGGCTTCGATGTGTACGATGAGATCATGGGGCCCTGTCACGCTATACACTTCTTTAACACCTTGAATTCGGGTGATGGTTTTAAAAGCGCTTTTTGTATGGTCGCCTATGACATCAATGAGAACAAACGCTGAAACTGCCATGCCTTCTGTTTCCCTTTCCATTTGGTGATTTCCTTCCTGCCCCCACCTTGATGGGCACCTTACAAGAGGCCTCTTCTATTCGTCAATTGGCCTTGGCGTCCTCCCGGAGTGTCTGAATTGCAGCCAGGAGCTCTTCGGTCGTCCCGGACATTCCAGGACGAGTACGAAGCAAATGGGATCGAGCTAGAGCCTCAAGGTCATCGAGGGATCTAATCCCTAGTCGAAAGTACACATCGTTCACCATGGGTTCCGAAAATCCTGGCAGGTTGGACCAGGAAAGAATCTCTGGTGGAAGAGGGCGTTTTTGTTCTTCATAGGCTTGGATTGTACCCGTGGCCAAGAATTCCTGGATCTTGGCGGAAAGGTCCTTCCCAATTCCTGGTAGTTTTTTAAGTTCATCCCGGTCCGCGATATTCGCGACGTCTTCCTCCAACGCTGCCACGATTTCTGCTGCCCGCCGATAGGCCTTTACACGGTAGGGATTGGCACCTTGTCCTGCCAGGAGTTCACCCATCGCAATAAACAGATTGGCCAGGGTGTGATTGGTCTCGGACATACCCCACAAACTATGAATCCGACCCTTCCTCTTCAGTAGGCGTGTAGGTTTGCCTTACCTGTATTGGGGAAGTCTCATTGTAAACTAAATGTCCCACGGATTGCATTTTCACCAGTCTTCGCAGGAAGCCACGGCTGTCAAGCCATGGAGGAATGCGGAGGCAGGCGTCCTTCGTGGCGTGAGGGAAGGAGGACGAACAATTCTGCTTCGGCCGGATGTTGCACGACTGTCCCCCGCCATAAGGCGGAAAAACACAGTTGCCACAGGCCTTCGGCCTTCGCGGCTCAAGCAACTTTGGCGGAATGGGCTAAGCCCCTGGGGCTCCACTTTGTTGACAAGAGTTTTGGGGCTCTCGTAGGATAACTCTCAATGTAACATGGGGAATTTGCTTTGGGAAATTCGTCCAAACTAGAAACTGGGTCGGAGAGAGCCAAAGGGGTCATGCGCATTCGACTCAATGGGGAGGAGCGGGGAATCACCCAAGACTTGACCGTTTCCGCTCTTCTTCAGGAATTGGACATTCTTCCTGATCGGGTGGTTGTTGAAGTCAATATGGAGGTTTTAGAGAAGCAGGACATTGGGCACAGGGTGTTGAAAGAAGGAGACCAGGTGGAGATTATGAACTTTATCGGGGGTGGTTCTGAAAGAGCGGTTTTATTGAATTAGGTTGTACAACAGGGTTGGAGAGCTTCGCTCCCCAAAGAGTTTTGACCATGAATAAGCGAGGATAGACGACACGGCCAAGGCGGGGTGGATTCCATGGTAGATGATCGGTTGACCATTGCAGGGCGAGAGCTTAAGTCCCGTTTATGGGTTGGGACTGGAAAATATAAGGACTTTGTCGAGACTCAAAAGGCTATTGAGGCGTCTGGTGCTGACGTGGTCACCGTGGCCGTTCGGCGGGTGAATATAACCGATCGAGCGAAGGAGAATCTGCTGGATTACCTTGACCCTAAAAAGTACACCATCCTACCGAATACCGCTGGCTGCTATACCGTCGAAGATGCCGTGCGGTATGCCCGTGTAGCCAGAGCCGCCGGGGTTTCTGACCTCGTAAAGCTTGAGGTCATTGGTGATGAACGGACCTTGTTCCCCGATACGGCGGGGTTAATCGAAGCGGCTAAAATTCTGATCAAAGAAGGATTTATTGTGCTGCCCTACACCAACGACGATCCGGTTGTCGCCAAGCGCCTTGTTGATATTGGCTGTCCGGTGGTTATGCCCCTTGCGGCCCCTATTGGTTCCGGGTTGGGTATTCGGAATCCTTACAACCTGAAGATTCTCCTTGAGTCTGTCAACGTGCCCGTAATCGTGGATGCAGGGGTTGGGACCGCCTCTGACGCAGCCCTGGCTATGGAGTATGGAGCCGATGCGGTTCTCATGAATACAGCGATTGCAGGTGCCCGGGATCCGATTGCCATGGCTGAAGCGATGAAGTATGCCGTGAAAGCAGGACGACTGGCCTTTAAGGCAGGAAGAATTCCGCGAAAGCTCCACGCAACGGCTAGTAGCCCCATCGAGGGCATGCTGTAACCTCCTCCCCCCATGCCTTCTCCTTGCCTTTCGCCACTCTATCTGGTGACAGATCGTAATCAGACGAGAGGGCGGGATCTTGTAACCCTCATCCGAGACATCCTCCCTCAGGGGGGCTTCATGGTCCAGCTTCGAGAAAGAAACCTTGGCACTCGGGACCTTTTAAGGCTTGCCCAGGAACTTCTGGAGCTCATGCGGCCCTTTGGGATGGCGTTGTTGATTAATGATCGGTTGGATCTAGCCCTGGCGGTGGAAGCTGAGGGAATTCATTTGCGGTCGGATAGTCTCCCCATTGGCCAGGCACGAAAATGTTTGGGAAATGAGAAAATCATTGGTTTCTCCGCCCATTCCGTCAATGAGGTGGTCCGGGGTGAGGAGGAAGGAGCGGATTTTGCCGTCCTGGGTCCAATATATGACTCCCCTTCGAAAAGACCCTATGGGCCTCCGATCGGGTTGGGTCCGCTTGAGGAAGCCAGCCGTTGTTGTCGAATTCCAGTCTATGCCATTGGGGGGGTGACGGAACACCGGGTTCTGGAGGTGAAGAAGGCGGGAGCATTTGGAGTGGCTGTGATATCCTCCATTCTCAGTTCCGAAACGCCTCCTGTTGCTGTTAGGAATTTCAATACGCAACTTGCCGTAACCTCATAAAAAATTTCTTTCTCCCGTTATGTGTGAAACGGATCATTCATATTGACCCTTTCTAAAATCGGGTGCTAGAATTCATCAGTAGTTCTAGGGGAAATCGAGACTCGAGAAGCGGATGTTCCCCAGAAGAGGCTGGAACAGGAAGTTAGAGTGCAGGGATTCTGCTCTAACCAACGTTCCTTTTTCTTTTTTCTGGTTAAGACGCTCCACAATGATTCTTAGGTAAAGGCACCGTGGGACTTCGAAAAAACGAAGATCAGGTCCGAGAGATTGAAAAACTGCGTGGGGAACTCCAGTACTTAGAAAACGAAATGCGCGTGCTCTATGACACCCGGCTCAAATTGCAGCAATCCCAAAGGCAAAATGAAAAGCTGACGGCCAGCCTTCAGGAAGCCAAAGCCCAGATCGAATCCCTCCGGTTGGAAATTGAAAAATTAACCGCCCCTCCTTCCTCGTATGCGTTGTTCTGTAGCCTCAATCCTGATGAGACAGCCAATGTATACCTGTCCGGGCGAAAAATGCGGGTGAGTGTTCATTCGTCTATCCGGGGTAAGGACTTGAAAAAGGGGCAAGAAGTGATTCTGAACGAGGCGTTGAATATCATTGAGGTTCGAGGGTTTGATCCGCAAGGCCAAGTGGTTCGCTTGAAAGATACCGTTGATGACAGGCGAGCCCTTGTCCAACTCCACCATGACGAGGAACGGGTCGTCGAACTCGGGGAACCATTGTTGAATGAGCATCTGAGTGTGGGAGATCATCTCCTCTTTGATGCGCGGTCCGGCTATGTCATTGAGAAACTCCCGAAGGCCGAGATGGAGGAATTGGTTATTGAGGAGGTCCCGAACGTTGGGTATGGGGATGTGGGAGGACTGGACAAAGAGTTGGAGCAGGTGACCGATGCAGTGGAATTGCCATTTTTATATCCCCAACTCTTCGCTGAGCACAAGCTCACTCCCCCCAAGGGGGTGCTTCTGTATGGGCCCCCTGGGTGTGGGAAAACCCTGATTGCCAAAGCGGTGGCGAATTCCATCGCCAAGAAACTCGGTCATCTCTCCGGGAAGGAGGTCCGGAGTTATTTCCTTCATGTCAAGGGACCTGAATTGCTCAATAAATATGTTGGGGAATCAGAGCGTCAAATCCGGGAGGTGTTTGCCAAGGCACGGGACAAGGCTGCAAAGGGGAATCCCGTCATTGTGTTTTTTGATGAAATGGATGCTCTTTTCAGGACCAGGGGGTCAGGAATTTCCTCCGACATGGAGTCGACCATCGTCCCTCAGTTTTTGGCAGAAATTGATGGGGTGGAAAGTTTACACAACGTGATTGTCATTGGTGCCAGTAATCGACAAGACCTGATCGATCCCGCCGTGCTCAGGCCCGGGCGATTGGATGTGAAAATCAAAATTCCAAGGCCTGAGAAGCAGGGAGCAAAGGACATCTTTGGTAAGTATCTGACTCCGGACTTACCTTATGCAAAGGAAGAACTGGATCGCCACGGGGGTGATCCCTCTGTCATGGTGGCTCATTTAATTGAAATCACCGCCGAGGCGATGTATGCCGTCACAGAGGAAAACCGATTTCTTGAAGTCACGTACGCCAATGGCGAAAAAGAAATGTTGCATTTTAAGGACTTTTCCAGCGGTGCTTTAATTGAGGGAATCGTGTCACGGGCGAAGAAGATGGCCGTCAAGCGCACCATTGGGACGGGAGAAAGAGGGATCAGGGAGGAGGATCTTATCCGGGCCATGCGCGAAGAATTTAAATCGAATGAAGATTTGCCCAACACGACCAATCCTGATGACTGGGCCCGCATTTCCGGGAAAAAGGGTGAAAAGATCGTTCACGTGCGAACCATGACCCATGGTTCCGAAGAATCACGAGAAATCGAAACCGTCAGCGCTGGCCATTATTTTTGATGTGCAGAACTGAATTCCCATGAGGTGCTCTTGCAACGTATTCTTGGAACAGAAACAGAATTTGGCATTGCAGCCCGAAATGGTCAACCTTCAGATCCTGTAGCCAATTCCCTCCAGCTCATTGGCCATTATCCCGCCTTACCCGCTCCCCAAGCTATTTGGGATTACGAAAATGAAAATCCCTTGGTCGATGCACGGGGGTTTGAAGTGGATGGCGAGCGGGAACGCCCTGGTCCCGGTTACAACCGTCTTCTGAACAAACTTCTTCCCAATGGGGGGCGATTGTATGTCGATGGAGCTCACCCGGAGTATTCCACTCCAGAATGCACCAACGCCCGGGAGCTCGTCGCGTATGAGCGGGCGGGGGAATTGGTCATGGCCCAATGCCTGGAAGTTTTCAATCAACGTGTTGGGACGGACCGGCTTGTCCTTTACAAAAATAACTCGGATGGTAAGGGGAACAGTTATGGGTATCACGAGAATTATTTGCTCACCCGGGCTGTGCCGTTCGGGAAGGTTATCCAGGGTCTGATCCCGTTTTTCGTCACCCGCCAAATTTATACCGGTGCCGGCAAAGTCGGAGCCGAAAATTCCACTCCTTCAGTGGAATACCAAATTTCTCAGCGCTCGGATTTTTTTGAATGTCTAGTCGATTTGAATACGATGGTCAAACGGCCCATTATCAATACCCGAGATGAACCGCATGCAGATCCGGCCCGCTTTCGGCGGCTCCACGTGATTGTGGGTGATTCGAATATGGCGGAGCTGTCCACGTATTTGAAAGTTGGAACAACGGCAATTGTGGTACAGATGATTGAGGAGGGGGCGGAAATTCCTTCCGTGGAATTGGAAGACGCCGTCTCGGCTATCAAGACTGTCTCCCGAGATTTGGCCATACAAACAGACCTCAAACTAACCGGCGGGAAGGTGATCTCGGCCATTGACCTCCAACGTCAATATTTACAAGCGGCGCACGACTTTTTTGCCTGCCATGAGTTAACTCCTTTAACGAAAGATGTCCTGGTGCGTTGGGAGATGGTGTTGAATAAACTGGAGGAAGACCCCCTCCAACTGGCGGGTGAGCTTGACTGGGTGGCGAAGCGGCAAATGATTCTCTCGTATATGGATCGAAAAGGGTGTGGGTGGAATGACCCGCGGGTCTCGCTCCTTGATCTGCAATACCACGATATTCGACCGGAGAAGGGCCTCTTCTATACCCTCGAACGGGCGAACCGGATAGAACGGCTTGTGCAACCTGAGGAGATAGCCAAGGCCGAACGGCTTCCTCCAACTGGGACTCGGGCCTATTTCCGCGGCGCGTGTCTGGAAAAATTTTCTCAAGAGATGTACGGGGGAAGTTGGACCTCCATATTGTTTGATTTGGGAAATGCCACTATCAAAAGGATTCCATTGATGGATCCATTCCGAGGGACTCGAGACCTCACGAGCGAACTGTTGGATGGTATTGATACCGCACAGCAATTACTGAATAGACTCGCGAGCCACCCATAGTCCTTCCCTTTATCTGTCGAGTAGACGATTTTTCCCTTTTCGAAATTTGACCATTATGGAATCGGGCAAGCCGTTGAAGTTTCCAAGTCATCAGACTTCCAGTTTTTTTGACTTTTTGCTCCAGAACCGGCCCGACCTGACCCCGGCAGCAAACTGGGGCGGGGCCATGCCTCAAACGGTGTCAGCTGAGGCGATTCAAAGGGAGTACCTATCCTCGTTAGCGCATGGAACGACCGTCTTGGCGATTAAGTACGAGAAGGGGGTCATCATCGTGGGGGATAGGAGGGCGACTGAGGGGTTTCAGGTAGCGGCCCGTCGAATGGAAAAGGTGTTTAAAACGGATAACCACTCGGCAATTGCCATTTCCGGGGCCGCTGGCCCATGCCTCGAAATGGCCAAGCTCTTTAGTATCGAATTGGAGCATTACGAAAAGGTGGATGGGGTGTCATTATCCTGCGAAGGCAAAGCCAACCGGTTAGCTCAAATGGTGAAGGCAAATCTCCCCATGGTGTTTCAGGGCTTGGTGGTGATCCCTCTGTTCGTCGGGTTTGATGTGAAACAGGGGCAAGGGCGCATTTTTAAGTATGATATTACCGGGGGGCGATTCGAGGAGACTGACTTCTACGCAGTAGGGTCAGGCGGAAAAGATGCACGGGTTTCGATTAAAGAGCGGTTTCGAAAAAACCTGCCGGAACAGGACGCCATCCATGTAGCGCTGCTAGCCCTCTTTAATGCTGCTGAAGAGGATGTCGGGACCGGAGGCCCGGACCCCATCCGCAGGATTTTTCCCACCGTCAAGCTCGTGGAGGCTCAAGGGGTGAGTGATGTGGAGGAGGCCCGTGTGGCAGACATCTGCCGTGAATTCACTGAGGTTCAGTCACTGGAGGGACAAGGATGACCTTCCCCTTTTATGTGTCTCCCGAGCAGGTGATGCAGGATAAGGCAGAGTATGCCAAAAAAGGCATTGCCAAAGGACGGTCGACCATTGCCATGGAATATGAGGATGGAGTGTTGTTCGTTGCGGATAATCCCAGCACCTCGTTATTTAAGATTTCGGAAATCTATGACAATATCGCCTTCTCCGGTGCTGGCAAATACAGTGAATTTGAAAACCTTCGTAAGGCGGGGATCCAGCATGCCGACCTGAAGGGGTTTATGTATAGCCGGGAGGATGTGACTGCCCGGTCCTTGGCCAATGGCTATTCTCAAACCCTTGGGACGATTTTCAGCCAGGAGCTGAAGCCCTTTGAAGTGGAGATTCTTGTCGCGCAGGTCGGTGAACAGCCTGGACAGAACGAGCTGTACCGTATTGCCTTTGACGGGACCATTTTTCACGAGCGATGGTTTGTCGCCATTGGGGGCCGATCGGAGGCGCTGTTGACTGCTCTCCGGAAGGATTTCAATGATCAGTTGCTGAATCTGCGATCGGCCCTTGGCCATTGTATCCGTTCGCTTGAAAGTGTGACCGACCAAAAGGTGGGGCTCGAAGGCCTGGAAGTTGCTCACCTCGATCGCGGACGGGCAGGCAGGAAATTTAGAAGGATCCCGCAAACAGAGTCCGCGGCTCTTCTCGCCTAATTCAATTGGTTTCCTTTCCCAGTCTTGTCCTGAGTTGAAGGTTTGGGGGCAGGGGTGTATGCTCCTTAGGAAGCCTTCTGTGAGGTGAGGATGAAGCGGATCTTTGGCATGGAGTGCGAATATGGACTGACATTTTCTCCAAATGGGAGAATTTATCTGCCCATTGAAAAAATCCTGGGGTACATCTTTGAAGGCCTCATTCCCAATAGTTGGCCATCCAATGCGTTTTTGACCAACGGAGCGCGATTTTATCAAGACACCGGATGCCACCCCGAGTATTCGACGCCCGAATGTGATGATATCTTTGATCTGATTGTTCATGAGAAGGCTGGAGATCGAATTTTGGAATCCTGTCTCCCCGCCGCTGAAGAGCGGTTACGGGAGGAAGGCCTGTCCGGGGATATCTACATCTTTAAGAACAACACCGATTCCCTGGGGAATACGTATGGGTGCCATGAAAACTTTCTCATGCGGCGGGATGTGGATTTTTGGAAAGTTGCGGAACAACTGATCCCGTTTTTCGTCACTCGGCAGGTGTTTTCCGGCGCAGGTAAGGTCCTCAAAATATCGGGGAAGCCTCACTATTTTATCTCACAGCGCGCCCAGCACATCCACGAAAAGACCTCCTCCTCGACCACTTCCTCCAGAAGCATCATCAACACCCGCGATGAACCGCATGCCGATGCTGAACGCTATCGGCGGCTCCATATTATCCTTGGGGATTCCAACATGTCGGAATATGCCGTCTACCTCAAGGTGGGAACGGCGACGTTAGTGCTGTCCATGGTGGAGGATGGATGCATTATTCCAGGAATTGAGTTGGAGGATCCCGTCAAAGCCATACGTGAGATCTCCCGTGATCCTACCTTGAAAAAACGAGTGAGGCTCGATGACGGCAGGGAGTTCACCGGCCTTGAAATCCAGCGGATGTACTGGGAGCGGGCGTCTGAGTATTTGCAAACTCAGCCACCCGACAAGGTCATGCTGGATATCTTGAATGAATGGGGGAGGGTCCTGAGCGGCCTTGAAGAAGATCCCATGCTCATGGTGAAAGAGGTTGACTGGGTGACCAAAAAATGGATGATTCAGTCGTATATTGATCGGAGAGGTTGTGGCTGGGATGATCCAAGGGTCGCGATGATGGACCTTCAGTATCATGATGTGAATCGCAAGCGGGGCCTGTATTATCTCCTGGCCGCGCGTGGCAAGACGGCGAAAGTCGTGGAGGAGGAGGCAGTTGAGCGAGCGATGACCGTCCCTCCTCAATCAACAAGGGCCAAGGTTCGCGGAGACTTTATTCGGTTTGCCCGAGCGAAAAATCGTTCTTACACCGTCGATTGGACTTATTTGAAGCTCAACGGGTATTGGGAAGAGACGATCTTGTGCATGGATCCGTTTTGTGCCTTTAATCGGCGCGTGGATGAATTATTGGCGCAAGTTCCGGCGGCTCGACTCAACCCATGACCAGAGACCTCGCCCGCAAGCGTCCCCAAGGCGCGACCATCAAAGGACGCGTTCTTGTGGCGACGGTCGTTCTTTTTGCCCATATCTTTCCGATCAATCTTAGCCTCAGTGCCCGACAGGACCAGCAAGGAATTCCTGGCCAGCTCAGTGGGAAGCAGGGAGAGGTGTTGTTGGTCCGAATTCCCGTGCAGGCGTCTCCCCTGCGGGTAGAGGGAAAGTTTTTGAATCGACTCGTGCCATTCTTTCCTGGGGGGAACAATCACTATGCAGGCTTGGTGGGCATTGACATGCAAGCACCGCCAGGGGCCCAGGACCTAGTGGTAGAAGCGCACTACCCGGATCGAACCAAGCGGGTCACCATGACTGTTCGAGTGTTAAAAGAAAACTATCCCGTCCAACGCCTCAAGCTACCTGATGAAATGGTGGACCTTGATCAAAAGACCCTCGTCCGGGTTCGGGCCGAGAGCAAGGAGATCCAGCAAGTTTTCAGGGGGGTGGCCTCGGAACGTTTTTGGAGTGGAAAGTTTATCGAACCCATTCAAGGGAGAGTGTCAGGCCGATTCGGGAGCCAACGTATTATTAATGGGCAGCCAAGAAGTCCTCATAGCGGAGAAGATATTGCTGCCCCGGAGGGGACTCCGGTAGAGGCGATGAATAACGGAGTCGTCCGGTTGACAATGGACCATTTTTTTACCGGCAAGGGGGTCATCATCGATCATGGGCTCGGGTTATTTTCCATGTATTTTCATTTGTCGGCTGTCGAGGTTGAACCCAAAGAACGAGTAAAAAAAGGTCAGGTGATTGGCAAGGTCGGAGCCACGGGACGGGCGACCGGCCCACACTTGCATTGGGGAGTCCGCCTGAATGGCTCTCGGGTTGACCCCTATTCCTTAAAAAACATCTCCGTCGGCGAGGTTTCTCCACGTACCAACTGACCGTCTTGTTCAGCTCCCCTAGTTTTTACGAAATCCCTTCCTCCTACCTCTTGACTCCCATCTTGAACTTGCTATTCCCCGTAGCTTGCTATGGGGTGACCACTGAGGTCCCCCCTTTGAAAAAGGGGGTTAGGGGGATTTGGTATTTCCGTTTTCCCCCGAATCCCCCGCAGTCTTGCTGCGGGGATCTTTATTTTCTGGAATCGGAAAACCCAAAGCCTAAAATGAAAATATTGAAGGATGAACCATGAAGAGAGTGTGTGTGTTTTGCGGCTCCAGTGATGGTGCGCGGCTGACCTATGCCCAGGTGACTCGCGATTTGGGGAGGGAAATGGTTCAACGGGGAATTGGTTTGGTCTACGGAGGCGGGAATATTGGATTGATGCACATTCTGGCTGAAGAGGTTCTTAGCCTGGGTGGGGAAGTCATTGGGGTCATTCCCAAATTCATGGTGGACCAAGAACTGGCCCGTTCGGACCTCTCGACACTCCACGTGGTGGGGTCCATGCACGAGCGAAAATCTCTGATGGCCGAGCTTTCTGAGGCTTTTATCGCCTTGCCGGGTGGGTATGGCACCTTGGAGGAATTCTGCGAAATGGTCACGTGGAAACAACTAGACCTGCTCCGGAAACCCTGCGGGCTTTTGAATGTTGATGGATTCTTTGATTTGCTGCTTGCATTTTTTGACCACCAGGTGGGCGAAGGGTTCGTCTCTTCGACGAATCGGGCCCTGGTGATGGAAGCCAAAAATCCCGCGACCTTACTTGACCTCCTGCGCCAGGGGTGATTCCCCACTTTCAAAAAGACGCCACTAGCAGGATGTTGAAAAAGTCCGCCAGCTTTGTTCTCGCGGCGCTTGGAGGCTCGACGTACCGAACAGAGTACGCCTCGCCTCCTCGCTTGCTGCGGCCGGGCTGGACGACCTTTTTGACCATCCTGCGGGCTGTTCTTATGCTGTCCCTGATCCCCTAGAGTGCTGTGTTGCCCCTGTGCCAAAAGGGTTTTTCAACAACCTGCTAGTTGGGCGGGTACCTTCCCTGACTTTCCTTTTTCGGCTATTTCAAATTTTGTGTCTTTGTGGAATGGAGTGGGTAGAATTGGCTGGTAACTGGTAATTTGCCTAACAGAAATGGACCCAAGTTTTTGGACAGTAAGATAAATGAAATTTCTGCCGTTCATTAGGCCGCCTTTGAGTTGCCCAACTTCCCGAAGTATATTGCGTCCGGTGTGCACCGGTTTAGCGATTGGTGGCGACGTTCGGTATTGTAAAAGCGGAAGTACTGCTCCAGCTGCCTGGACGCCTCCTGTGGTGAATCATAGGCTTTGAGATAGACTTCTTCGTATTTCACACTGCGCCACAACCGTTCCACAAACACATTATCGACCCACCGTCCCTTGCCGTCCATGCT
>JACZVJ010000010.1 GCA_022572725.1 Nitrospinota bacterium
TATTTTTCCACCACCCTTGGCGAGCAAGTCCAAAACGAGCGGTACACACTTCGACGGATTAACGGCCAGTGGCTGATTGATGACGTGAACGTGGTGGCGGAGCGGTTTCTAGGGGAGGTGATGTGAGGGAAAGGGTAGCTGCCAAAAGAAAAGGACCCCTCATCTTTTGCCGTCTCTGCTTCTGCGTGTTATTGTGCTTGTAATAATCTTGACCTAGCAGGATGTTGAAAAAGTCCGCCAGCAGCGTTCTCGTCGCTCGTAGGCCTCAACGTACTCTCTTGTACGCCTCGGCCTCCTCGCTTCCTGTGGCCTTGCTGGACGGGCCTTTTTGAACATCCTGCCTCGCATTTGATATGCAGGAACTCTTTGCTTCTAGGTCACCTATTGGGGAAATATTGAGTTTTTCAACACCCTGCCATGGAATTGGTGAGGGAAAGTTGACGCGACCCACAACGTAAGGATGTTCAAAATGAAATTATCGATCATTCTAGCCGTGAACGGGGTTTTCGCCATGATGCTAGGATTAGGCCCAGGTCATGGTTTGGCTGAAACAGGGTCGGCGGCGAACGGAAAAACCATATATGGAACCCATTGCCTGCCGTGTCACGGGTCAACAGGAGAGGGGAATGGCCCTGCGGCTCCCATGCTGGACAAGCCACCAGCCAATCTTGTTGGTGAAGATGTTCGGGGGGATTCTGACAAAGAATTACTCCAGATAATCCGAAACGGCGTGCCTGGCACCCCCATGCCACCTTGGAAAGAAAACCTGTCTGCTCAACACATTCGGGATGTTCTTGCGTACATTCGAAGCTTAGCTCAATAGCTTCTCTAGGAAATTTGCACCTGGGCTCTCTTGATTGGGCAGCTTGTTCTCTCCCAGCCCCCTCCGTTGTTCCCCCCATCGGCTTCTGCTATCGTCTGCCCCCCATTGCGTAATCCCACCAGTCTTGTATCCTATTCCTCCTTATGACCGAGCAACTTGACCCCAAAGACATTGTCACACTCGAAGAACTGGCTATCTCGAATATGTGGGAAATGACCGCCCTGGTCGAGGTGTTGGAGAAAAAAGGCCTCCTCACCAAACAGGGACAGCGCTAAGGATTTAGAAGTTGTGGTCTCAGTCGGTTTCACAGGGGTTCAATGACCAAATGACCCTGGTGTCAATCGAACAGGAAGGAGGATCCAAGTCGAGATGGGGTCATCGAGATGGGGTCAGGCATGAGTATTGACTTATTGGTGAAGCCGGACTAGGCTGGGTGCATGGCACGGAAGCCGCGGGTGGAATTCGCTGGAGCCTGCTATCACGTGATCGCCCGAGGAAACCGCCGGGCGACCCTCTTTCATAACGAGGCCGATTAGGCCGCTTTTCTTGAACGATTTCGCCACTACCAAGAGCGGGATCACCTCACATGCTATGCCTTTGTCTTGATGGCCAATCACCTCCTTCTGCTGGTGGAAAGCGGAGACGTCCCGCTGTCGCGTACCATGCAGCGGCTCCAGCTCACTCGAAGGTGCGCATCGAAAACTTGCGGGGTATGATGATTTAAAACCACGCGAAGAGGAACTGGGGGCGTATTCAAAAGCAACTTCCTGTTCAATAGGGCACCGAATGGCTCGTCACGGGGTTAGGTATGTTGTAAGGTACCCCAGTGAAGGACGCTAAAGATGCTCTTGCGTTTTCCGGAACATTCCGGCCGCCCGCTCTCTAATTCGGAAAATCGGGACCGCTTCCTGACTTGACACAGGCATTTGGCTGCTCGTGGCTCATGGGGTTGACCTAGGAGCACAGAAGAAGCAACCCTCTGATTTTCTTCTCTCCGTTTGGGCCTCTTGGTCATAACCTTTGCCTCACCTTTGTCAGGTTTCTCCGTTTTAATCATCGTTCTCTTATTTATGTCCATTCCCTGAGTTTCTTAGCCTCCCCTCCAAATTCTTTCAAGCGGGTTGATCATCTCGCCGTTGTCGGCGACAACACTTGATTGCCCAGCACCCGTACTTCAATCGGCGTATTTACCCATGGGTCCTTGAGGGCGTATGAATGACCATTGGAGTATTCCTGATGGCTCCGGAATGAATGTTCTACTTGCATCCCCTTACCCTTCCCTCTCCCCTCGAAGGGGGAGAGGAGGTTGGACCAGGGGAGAATATTTAAAATGGAGGGTTTACTAGTTTGGCCTTAGGGTCACGATAATTAACGATTCAAATCAAACAAGGAGGTGGAACCGTGTCTATGCTTATGCGGCAATTTTTGACTTTCTCTGCTGTGGTGGCTGGTGGCGTCCTTATCGGGGCCGGGTTGGGTCTGCTGTATGCCCCGCAATCTGGGCGGGTGACACGAGGTCAACTTCAGGTGTATGCCCATCGCGCTCAGGATGAAATGACGCATATGGGGGGACGAGTGAGCCAGACCATGAATGGTCTTGTGGACAAAGGCCGCATGGTCTTTTCAAAGTAGTCTCGCGATCTCCAGAATGGTCAGCACTTTCAACATGAAACACAAGAGGGTAGAAGTCGGAGATAACCATGGGGCCCTTGAAACGATTCCTAGGTGGAGTGGTCATCGGAACGGCGATGACTATTCCACTATTTCTTAGCCCACTCCCTGCTCAGGATCTCACCTCTCAAGCAGGGGAGCAGGAAATGGTCCAGGAGACACAGTCGGCTCCCTTTGTCACTATCACCATTCTCATTCTCGGCTTGACCCTGGCTGGCCTTGGAGTATTGGGAACGGTAAAAAACAAACGGAAGCGGGCCTCGGTGACGACTTTGGAAGATTTTCGCCGTCTCCGGGCAAGGAGAAAATATTATATATAAGAGTCAGGTGCTTCGGGGTTGAATGTTGTGTGCACGGAATTTTCCGTACGAGGGGAAAAAAGAAAGTGCCTCTTTCCCGTTCCTTTGATACTGCATGATTTCTCCACACACTTTTTCCCCAACAGCCCCACTCTTACTCTGAAACCAAGGTCCAGGATTTGCGTTGACACGTTATAGGATCAGGCGTAGCATGAAGTTCCCACTCCTTAGAGAACCACGAGCGGGGAAGAAAGGGGTTGCGCGCACCCGAACACACTGTTTGTGACCAGAACCAGGGAGGGTCTTCTGATGCAAGACTTTACTCCACCTGACTAAGCTGGCCCGCTTTTGGCGGTGGGTGCCTCCCCGTCACGGCGGGCCTTCTGCTTTTTACCGGACGCCTCGTTCTCCGTCCAAGTAAGAGTTGTGCTCTTGGCACAGGGTTCCTTGATTGAACCGAAATCTTGGGACGGGATTCTCCGGACTGGCAAAAAAGCTGGTTGTTGGGTTTTGGCGATTCGGTTCCTAATTCAGCAGAAGGACCTTGTCGGCCGCTTACCGGCGGGTCTCTTTTTTTACGAGGCAAATGAAGTTGGCGTCCTAAGCGCTACAAACAGGCTGCCTTCCCTAGGGAAGGCAGCCTGTTTTTTGTTCATGGGTTTTTTAATAGACGAGAAAGGGAGCAGGTGGACGAAGGAAGTTCATTCGAGTTTCAACTTTCCCTCGTCGTGCGCGGGTCCTGCTTTGGAGTGGAAAAATGTCCTGGCTTGGGTGTTCGTGGCGGGCTTGGGTTGGGGGAAATGCGGTTAGGTCTTGGTTCTTTTGCTGTATAAGGAGTATCCTTATTTTGGGGAGTTGAGGGCCGGCTATACGATGTCCAGTTCTATTACCTAATAGAAAATGCGTGTATATTTTACTCTGGAAAAAGGGGAATGCAAGTCTTCAAAGTTGTCCTCGAATTGCCCGAATGGGTGGGTAAGGTTCTCGAGAACGCTCCTTCAATGTATCCCACCATCGAAGCGCGGATGCAGTTGGTGGTCGAGTTATCGCGGCGGAATGTGCAATACGAAACCGGTGGCCCCTTCGGGGCCGCCATTTTTAATGTTCAGACGAATCAGCTTGTGGCCCCGGGCGTCAACCTGGTGGTTTCCGCCAACTGTTCCATTGCCCATGCTGAGGTCCTGGCGATCATGCTGGCACAGCAACGAGTCGGTCATTGGATGTTGGGCTCATCCGGAATGTCTCCCTATCAACTCGTGACCAGTGCCGAGCCCTGTGCCATGTGTCTTGGAGCGGTCCAGTGGGCGGGGGTTGGTAGCCTTGTGTGTGGGGCGCGAGAAGAGGATGCCCGGCGGATTGGATTGGACGAGGGGTTGAAGCCCACCCACTGGGTGGAAGGCCTTCAGGGACGAGGCATTGGGGTGATACAGGATATTGGTCGCGAGGAAGCTTCCTCAATTCTTTTTCAGTATCATGAACGTGGAGGGATCATTTATAACGGGCGCTAGCAAGCTGTTGAAAAAACCTGCGTGGGAAATGCTCGAAGAGAGCCAGGTGCGAAGAGCGGCTTCCTCACCCTTCGATCTGTCTGCCGCGTCGCGGAAATCGGCGCAGGCAGAGGGGTTAAAGGCCCCGTCTTTTGGGCCTGTCCTAGGGCGTACGCTCCTGGGAAAGTAGGGTGGTGGGGTTTCCCTCCATACGCTCGGGGCAAGCTTCAACGCCCTGCTAGAGGGCTCTGCTAGGGGAAGGTCATTTTTTGATGTTGAAAAGCCATCAGGGATGAGGGAGAAGACTATGAAAGGAAACCAGTCGAAGACTCAGGCCGACACAGATTCCATCAAAACTCTGGCGGTGGATATTGGGGGCACTGGCATTAAGGTGATCGTTCTTGATGAAAAAGGAACTCCTATGACAGAGCGAGACCGATTACCGACCCCCAAGCCTGCCACGCCCAAGGCGATTATTGACGTGATAGGGGTGCTTGCAAAAAGACAAGGGACCTTCCACCGGGTGTCCGTTGGATTCCCCGGGGTTATCCGCCATGGCGTGGTGTCTACGGCTCCTAATTTAGATCCATCCTGGAAGGGCTGTAATTTAACTGATGCGCTGACGAAACGTTTGGGTAAACCGGTACGGGCGGCCAATGATGCCGATGTCCAAGGGTTCGGAGCCATTCAAGGCCGTGATATTGAGCTTGTGGTCACCTTGGGCACGGGGTTCGGGTCGGCTCTGTTTGTTGACGGCAAGCTCGTTCCCAATTTAGAGGTGGCACATCACCCGTTGCGGGGAAACAAGACCTATGAAGATGACCTCGGAAGTGCGGCCCTTCGAAAGGTCGGGAAAAAAAAGTGGAATCGTCGGTTGGCTCATGCCATTGAGTCGCTGGAAGCGCTGTTTAATTATGATAGGTTGTACGTCGGTGGAGGCAACGCCCAAAAAGTGACCATCCCTTTAAAATCCAATGTGAAGACTGTTTCCAACGTGGCCGGGCTGCTGGGGGGCATTGCCTTTTGGCGTGAGGATGATGAGGGTTCGAGGAATCCAAAGTCTCGGCCCAGGAGGAACCCTAACCCGGCATAGCCGGAACCGAGCAAGGCAAGAGAAACGTGAGGTGTGAAGTGTCAGGTGTGAGGGGGAACATCCAAGGGATAATGCAAATGGAAAAATGTAAAATGGTGGAGACATGACGAGTTCTCCAAAAAGTTGGATGTGTCCGGAAGGGCCTCCAACCCCTTGACAGTCAAGGTTTGTGGAATATCACCAAAAAGATCTTTGCCGAGAAACACGGAATGTTGTCCCTCAGCGCCTACGGCCGATCACCTGAACCTCCTTTCCGCCCATCCCACTGAAATTCTCTCTCCTTTGATTCTTCCTTTGAAATTTTTCAGAGAAAGTTTGTAAAGATGCGGAAGGTTGGCATGAGAAGAGGTCATGCCTGGTAAGACCGGAGCCGTTTGGGGTCAGTCCTCGTGGTCGACCAACACAAAGCCGGTGACCTAATCATTCAAGGTGCCCGGCAGAATAACCTTCGTAACATCACCGTCAGCATACCTCACAATGCCGTCACGGTTATCACGGGCGTGTCCGGGTCGGGGAAATCCTCTCTGGCCTTCGACACGCTTTACGCCGAGGGCCAGTGGCGCTACGTGGAATCCCTGTCCACGTACACGAGAATGTTCGTGGAACGCCTGGACCGTCCCGATGTAGATCAATTGATTAACATCAGGCCGGCCATTGCCATTGAACAGAAAAACTCCGTTCGCACTGCCCGTTCCACGGTTGGGACGGCGACCGAGGTTGCTGATCACCTGCGCTTGCTCTTTGCCACAATTGGCCATTCCCTTTGCCCCCACTGCCAACAAGAAGCTCGTGCGGATTCTCCCGATTCCGTGGTGGAAGGGCTGTTGAGTCGATTTCCCCAAGCCCGCGCCATGGTGCTGTTTCCCATTCCTGACCCTGCTCCAGGGGATGACTCGGCGCTGGTGGCGTCCTTGCTTCGCCGTGGGTTCGTTCGTCTCCTTTGCGGAGAAAAACTGGTCCAGTTAGATTTCGAGTCTGGACTCCCCTCCTATCACCCTGGCTCCCTGCATGTCGTCCTGGATCGCCTCGTGCTTGGGTCCGCCAATCGTCGCCGTCTCATGGAAGCGGTTGAAACGGCCTTTCTGGAGGGCGGCGGGTTCTGCAGAGTGGATGTCATGGGCCAAGGCGGGTTTGTGTACAGTGCTGAGATTCGTTGCCCGGGATGTGGGTTCATGTTCGGTCCGATTCGGCCCGTCCTGTTCTCTTTTAATCACCCCTTGGGCGCGTGTCCGGAGTGCAAGGGGTTTGGGAACGTCCTGCGGTACGACGAAGACCTTGTCGTTCCAGATAAAACCCGGTCGTTGGCGGAAGGAGCCATTGAACCGTGGACCAAGCCTGCCACAGCCCGGTGGCAGGGCCAGATGCTGCGCGGTTTGAAACGGCGGAATTTCGATGTCACCACCCCGTACGCCCACCTTTCGGAGCGGGAACGTCGGCTCGTCTGGCACGGAACCCGTGGCGTCAAAGGAGTTGAGGAATTTTTTCAAACCCTTGAGGGAAAGCGATATAAGCTCCATGTGCGGGTGTTTTTGAGCCGGTACCGCAGCCCCGTCCCCTGCACGGTTTGTGGAGGAAGCCGTCTTCAGCCGAAAGCCCGTTATGTGAAAATCTGCGGTCGTGATATTCATGAGGTGTCCCAATTGACCTTAGGCCACCTTGATGAATGGCTGGCCACTCTGAACCTGTCGAGGTTCGAAGCGAAGGTGGCTGGGGATATTCTCAAACGCCTACGAGTCAAACTGGATTTCCTCCTTCGGGTTCGACTTGATTATCTGACCTTATCGCGGGAAACCCGTACTCTTTCCGGAGGTGAAGCGCAACGGATCTCCTTAGCGAACCAACTGGGTGCTCAGCTCGTTGGAACGCTCTATGTCCTGGATGAGCCGACGATTGGATTACATGCGCGGGATACGGCCACGTTGGCCGGTATTTTGCGAGATTTAGCCCGGCAGGGGAACACGGTTGTCGTGGTCGAGCATGACCGCCAGATTATTGAACAGGCTGATCATGTCATCGAGTTGGGTCCGTGGGCTGGTGAGAAAGGTGGCGAAGTGGTGTTGTCCGCCCCGCGGCGGCAATTTTTGGCTGACCCTCGTTCCCTGACGGCTCGCTTTCTTCGGGGTGATGAAAGCATTCCTCTTCCCCAAACCCGTCGGTCGGGCAATGGGCGATTTCTCATTCTCCATGGGGCGTGTGAACATAATCTTCAGAACCTGACCGTGCGCTTTCCTTTGGGTGTGTTTATTTGTGTAACGGGTGTGTCGGGTTCAGGAAAAAGTACTCTTGTAGAACACACCCTGTACCGGGCTGCAGCGAGAGCGTTTGATGTTGCCTTTCTGCCCGTGGGTCGCTTTTCCAGGATTCGAGGTCTCGAACACTTGCGAACGACTCGCTTGATCGATCAGAAACCCATTGGACGCACGCCGCGATCGAACCCGATCACGTATTTGAAAGGCTACCAGGGCATCCGAGAGCTGTTTGCCTCCACGCCGTTCGCGAAACGTCTGGGGCTTACCCCATCTCATTTTTCCTTTAACTCCGGGCAGGGCCGATGTCAGCGGTGCGGGGGTAATGGGTTTGAAAAGCTGGACATGTTCTTTTTTGAAGATCTGTATGTGACCTGTGAGGATTGTGAGGGACGTCGGTTTCGACCCGAGGTTTTGGGGGTGCGTTTTCAGGGGTTCCCTATTGACGGGATTTTGAAAATGACGGTTCAGGAGGCCGAGAGCTTCTTTGGGGATGCCGTGCCTTCGTTGCGCCAAATACTCCGGCTCCTCATGGACCTGGGCTTGGGGTACCTCCGACTCGGCCAGCCTGCCACCAGTCTTTCAGGCGGGGAGGCTCAGCGCTTAAAAATCGCTTCAGAGTTGGTTGCGGCTTGGTCGCGACCGAGGGGCCCTCTCCGCCGCCATCACATTCCTTCTCCTGGTTCTTCTGTCGATGATTCTCGAAGCCTCGCAACCAAGCGAGAAGTCGAGAAGGTCTCGGGTCAGGGTGGGGTGCTCTACATTCTGGATGAACCGACCACGGGTCTCCATTTAGCCGATGTGAAAAACCTGCTCCTTGTCCTTAATCGCCTAGTGGATTCAGGGAACACGGTTATCGTCGTGGAGCACCATCTCGACATCATTAAAATGGCGGATTGGGTTATTGACTTGGGCCCGGAAGGAGGGGACAAGGGAGGGTGCCTGGTGGCTGAGGGGCGACCCGAGGACATTGCTGAAATCCCCCAGTCTCATACTGGCCGGTTTTTGCGCCCTTTCTTGATGGCGTCACCAGGGTAGTTCACCATAAGAAGCTGTTACCCATGGCCCATTTAGGGAGAGGCTGAGGATTTATGAGACAGGCCGCACGGAGGGAATAAGGGGAAATCCAATAAGGCTGGTCAGTTCATGTTGGGATCTACCGGCATATCAGCATACATCGCGAAGGCGTCCCCTAGGGAGCGGAGTATATCCGACCAAAGCCGGGCTTGATCTCTTTCAAACATCGATGCCGAGTCCGCTGGAAGGGTGAGCCACGAGCCAGTTTTCATCTCATTCTCAAGCTGTCCAGGCGCCCATCCCGAATAGCCCATAAACGCTCGAAAATTGGCGTTGGGTTCCGGGGCCTTAAGGATTTCCTCAATGGCTTGGACATTTCCACCCAAGTACACCCCATCAAACACGTGGTGAGTGTCATCTGGCCCCTGGGGTAACTGGTACAAAATCAATAGGTGATTACGCTGCACGGGACCTCCGGTATACACCTTGTGGTGTTGTCCCTCCAACACGGGCACTTGGGGGAGCACCTCCGCAATGCTAATTTCCGTCGGGCGATTCACGACCACTCCAAGGGCTCCATCAGGCCCATGCTCGCAGAGAAGGATGACCGTCTGGCAAAAATTGGGATCCCGGAGAGACGGTTTGGCAACGAGAAAGATCCCTTTCCCCAATGGTATGTCCATGACATTAATCCTACAAGGAGAGGCGGTTTCTATACAAGGGCCTCTTTTATCCAAAGCCTCCCAATGAATTGAGGCCCCCTGTAAAACCAATCACTGCCTGGTTCAAATGGGAGGGGCCGCCTTATTCCTCCGTGGTGAAAAAGCCTTCTATTTCCCCTTGATTTGTCTCTCCTGCATCTTCTCCATCGAGCTCCTGTTGAAGCCTTTCAAGGAATTGATGCTCAAGCTGACGTAAAAGGGATCGCTGGGGGTGGTTGATTCTAGGGTCTTCAATAAAGGGTTGAAACAGCTTTGTCAGTAAATGGGGGAGCCGTTTACCAAGTTTGGCTGAATCAATCTGTAGATCCCGTACGGCTTGAAGCATGGCTTCAATGGTCCGATTGACAACCGAATGTGAATGCCCTACCTGGCTGTTGATGGGATCAGGAAACTTTTCTGGAAGATCAAGAAAGCCCTCCTGAACGGTCTGTTGTTCCACCAAAAGTGAGGAAATATACACCACCTCGAGATCGGCACTGGTAAGAGAATCGAGATTCCCTAGCCCAGCGGTTTGCGCTACGGCCTCATCGATCTCACCTCTTAAGAGGCTGGAGACAATATTCTTCGTCAGAGGCTGGAGACAATATTCTTCGTCGCAACCAGAAACCTTTCAATATCCGCAACCTCTTGTTCGCTTAATTCGCCCTCCACCGAGATTTGGAATTCACTGGTTGAAAAGGCAGAAAATTCCTCGGCACGGACCTGGATAGGAAGGCCTGCAGCACCACCTTGAGCAGTATATTGCTGAAACAACACTCCCTGGATAGAGTTGGCTGAAAGGGTCACTTTGTCTCCTTCGGCTGTCACGATCGTGAAATCGGCCGATGTGAGTGAGCCAGCCTCGATTCTGGTCACTCTTTGGGAACTATGGGAGCTAGTGAATAGTCTGGGGGTGAATTGATTTTCAAACCTCTGAAAATTCGGCAGGGAAGACAAGGCCTGGTCCAGCAGATTCATGGGTGCTCCAAAGTAGAGCTCCTTTATAAAGCCTTGAGGGCTTGCCTTAAGGTATCGGTTTTACGGAGAACAGGCTAAAGGATATTAGGCCAATTCCCTCTCGGTGCGAGATTATGACTGGAGGGAGATTTGCCCGAGAATGAAAAGGTGTTCCTTTGAACAATACTCTTAGAAGGGAATGGCCCCAAGGGAGTTTAAATAAGGCCATCAACTCCCAAAGGGGGTCAGACGGACAGGACTCCCCCGGTCAAAGTGGGAAGCCCTTGATTCAGGTGCCCCGATAGGTTTGGAGGGGCTCAGGGGGGAAACCGGTTAGGGGAGAACGGGTGAGGGTTACAGGACGAGGTTGAAAGACTCGAAAGCCAAAGTGACCAATTCGGATGGGTTTAAGTTTTGCCCGCTGATGTTTTAGTGGCGGTAGTCTTTGAATTCCACGTCCGTATCGGGGAGCATAAAAAATGCCCGCATTTGCTTTTTGAGGGTTTCCCGCCCGCCTTCATCGCCAAGATTAAGCTGGTACTCGTTGATGACCATGGTTTTTGCCCCCCCAGGGCGTGTCCATTCATTCCAGCAGGCGGGGCACACGTTTTTCTTGACTTCCTTTTCCAGCTTTCCCAAAAAAAGGTTTTCTGCGATCATTTCCGCTGTTTTTCCGCATTTGGCGCACTGAATTTCCGACATGGGTGAGATTCTCCTGGTATAAATACCTAAAACGAAATTGGTTGGGAGAGAATTTTCTCCAAGGCTGCTTTTAAGCAAGAATAGGGCTGGATCTTATCATGCTTAAGGAAGCAATGAAAAGAACGGGTTTGTCATTTGACCCCCTACGGGGATCGTGTTAGAAAGTTAAGACTATTGAGAGTGGCCCGGATGGCGGAACTGGCAGACGCGCCAGACTCAAAATCTGGTTCTCGCAAGAGAGTCCGAGTTCGACCCTCGGTCCGGGCACCAATAGGGTCCAACCATCTAAGCCGGTCCTTTTAAGATCATCTTGAGAAACGCCCAGGGTCATGGGGCAGTTTAGGGGATTGGGAAACTTCTTGAAAATGAATTTTGGGTGAAAAAGGTGGGGGGAATTGGGAGGAATAGGCTTGACAGCTAAGAAGGAGATGACTATAGTGAGCCGGTCCAGGGGGCTGGCAAAGGAAAAACTGTTTCGAAGGCATTCATTTTTTCGTGATTATTAACTCATACTTCCGAAGGAGGAGCCACATGAGGAAGTTAGGCTATTTTGGAGCAGCAATTATTCTAGCGAGCTCAGTGAGCGTGGCAGTGGCGCAAGAGCGTGCGCCTCAACACGTAGGGTTCGGGACCGGAGTTGGAGAGTCCCAAGGTGTGGGCGATAGGTCTCGGGTGATGGATGCAGATGACTTTAAGGCGTACATCGACATTTTCCTTCAGACCGCAACCATTCAAGGAGAAGTCATTGCGATTAATAACGCAATGGGGGAACTGCTCATCGATATGGGGGGGAGCTCCCAAGATGTGCGGGGGGGACGCAATCTCATGACCCTCTATTTTGATAATAAAACCAATATGGAGAATCTGAAAGCCCTGAATGCCGGTGATTTTGTCGCCGTTGCAGTTGCGGATGAAACCACCGAAGCTCAGCAATTTGGCACGGGACGCAAGATGGTCCGAACCGTTTACGTTATGGACGGGACCCAATTGTTGGGTGGTTTGGACAACACGGATTTTGGTGGGGGTCTTGGACAAAAGCCGAATCCCATGAAGTTTAGGGGCATTCATACCCCGACTGCTGGCTATAGTGGAGTGCCGGACGGTGGGATTCAGGAGGGGGCGGTTATGTCCGGGTGGACCTCGAGCATTGGAGTGGTAACCGGTGCGGCGCCCTGTTGGAATTGTGCACCTCAGCCCGACACGGTGAATGGTCGGACCAGTAAGACCATTCAGACCGATTACGGTGATAGCCGGACAAACCTTAACAAGGGAACCAGGTAAATAAGTATCCATTTTCTTAACAAAGGAGCGTGCTGGCGAGTTTGCTGGTACGCTCCTTTTTCATGTGAAGGGTCAACTTTCGTCGTCCAGGAAAAGAACGTGGCGACGAGTTGAGGTGAAAAAAGCTTAAAGGCGAACTTGGGCTTACAACCAATGAATGTGGATTACCAGGAATTCCCTGTTCAGCCTGAGCCTCAAGCCGAGCTGGACCTCCGAGGGGTCATTTGCCCTTACAATTTTGTAAAGACCAAGCTGAAGTTGGACACCATGCTTCCCGGAGATATTTTGGCGGTTATTCTGGACGAGGGTGAGCCGATTCGGAATGTACCCCAAAGCGTGAAAAATGAGGGCCATACGATTCTAGCCCAAGAATCTTTTGGGGAAGGTCATCGGATTCTCATCCGCAAGGGGGATCACGATTTTTCCTGAGTTGGCCCCTGGTTTGCCTCTTTGCTTTTCCTCCTGCTTTTTCCTTCGATAATCAGCGTCATTTCTCCTTTTAATCCTCTTTCTCGATAACCCGCAAGAATGTCCTTCGCGGTTCCTCGAATGATTTCTTCATGGATTTTAGTGAGTTCCCGGGCAAGGACCACTTTCCGATCACCGAAAGCTTCCTGGATAGCTTTCAGAGTTCGTTCAATCCGGTGGGGTGTTTCAAACACGATGAGCGTCCGTGGCTCATTGGCCAGGTGTTCCAGCAACCGAGACCTTTTCCCTGATTGCCTGGGGAGAAAGCCCTGGAAAATAAAGGTATCGGTGGGGAGCGCAGATGAGGCCAAGGCTGCCAAAACCGCTGAAGCCCCTGGGATGGGAACTACGGGAATGTTGTGAGCCGCAGCCCGAGTCACAAGATAGTAACCTGGGTCCGAGATTAAGGGTGTGCCTGCATCGGATACAAGAGCGATTGAATCTCCTTCCAGCATTCGTTTGAGAAGGACGGGGGTTTTCCCCTCTTTATTAAAATCATGATAACTCGTCAGTGGAGTGGTGATCCCATAATGCGCACAGAGCTTCTGGGTATGTCTCGTGTCTTCCGCAGCAATCACTGTCACTTCCCGAAGAACCCGAAGGGCGCGAAAAGTTAGATCCTCCAGATTTCCGATTGGCGTACTGATGAGGTAGAGCATTCCGGCCACAATTCACCCATTTCAAGCTAACAGATAGGGTTATCCTACTGGCAGGCTTGGTGAAAGTCACCTAAGAATCGGCAGAATCTATCACGTGAATGGACAAGATCTTGGCTATAGATGATCCCTGGAAAGGCATGATAAGATCCCCGCCGGTTGCCGCTTGAATAGAAGTATAATTGGGTGAATGAACCATCTTGGTTCGGGAGCCGGTCCCCCTGATTATTCGATGCGGGTAGGTCTTCGCGAATAAATGGATCCTTGTGCAAGGGTGATGAAAGCGACCATCCTGGAGAATTTGGAAGTGAGGCGCTGGAACTGGATTGTAAGAAACCCTACAGGTTTCCTAAATAGAAGGTGGGGTTCCCGGTACATGCTGGCCCTCGGTGGTTGTTTAAGAGAACGATAATCCATGCTGAATGGTCGTGTGGCGATTGTAACCGGAGGAGGTGTTGGCATTGGCCGGGGGATAGCTCAGGCGTTGGGCGCAGAGGGAGTTCGAGTTGCCATTTGTGGTCGACGCAGCCAAGTCCTGGATGAGACTACCGAAGAATTGCAACGTGCTGGGGGAATGGTCATGGGCATTACTGGTGACGTGACCCGTCGAAGTGATGTGGAGCGAGTGGTGGCGACCGTGGCAAATGAATGGGGTCAGATTGACATACTTGTGAATAACGCAGGGGCCTCTGGCCGGACCCCGATTGACCATCCCGATGATTCGCGTTGGTTAGATATTCTCCAAGTGAGTCTCGCAGGGAGCTACCTTTGCTCGAAGATCGTCCTTCCGCACATGAAGGGGCCAGAGTATGGACGGATAATTAATATGTCCTCAGTGTTGGGACGATTTGGGGTCCCCGGGTATTCTGCGTACTGTACTGCAAAGCATGGCATTCTCGGCTTTACCAAAGCTCTTGCCCTTGAGTTGGCTGACAAGGGCATTACCGTCAATGCTATCTGCCCCACGTGGGTGGATACCGCGATGGCCCGACAGGGCATTGAGGAAACGGCTTCGGTTTTGGGTATGTCTCAGGAAGAATTCCGAGCCCAGGCCATTGCCGCCATCCCGATTAAGCGGATGGCTGAAGTGGAGGAGGTAGCTGCCCTTGCAGTCTATCTCTGCTCCCCGGCTGCAGCCTCAATTACCGGTCAGGCCATCAATGTGTGCGGTGGCGCTACGGCCGGATCCGGAGGGTAGTCCACCCGCATCCCATTCTCTCCTTTCCCTCTTCATGCAGATCCGTCTTCTCCTTCCTTGACCTCTCCAGGACCCCAGACTATACTTCGAGTCCGATGAATTAGGCTTATACCTAAGTAGGCTGTTGAAAAAAAGCCGGCGTGGGGAAGGCCTATTTCTAAAACATGGGGGGTGTTCCCACTTTGATTTGGCTACCGCCTGTCTGCGGGCGGGCCCGCCCAGGCAGGTGTCGCGGAAGGCGTTGCAGGCAGGGGCTCATAAGGCCCTGTATTTTGGGGCCGTTCTGGAGGCGTGAACCCATGGGAAAGCGGGGTGTTGGGGTTTTTCAACACCCTCCCAGGGTGTAGAGAAGAGCAAAAACATGGCGGTCAATTTATATCAAGTCACAATGGGCTTGTATTTCGTGGGGACTGTGGTGTTCCTCATCCATCTTTTGAGGCGTTCTGAAGCGTTGTCCAAAGTGGGCCTGGCGATTGCTGCCTTGGGGTTCCTGACTCATACCGTGGCCCTTGTCCTTCAAATCATTGCAGTCGAGAAGGTCCCCTTGGTCAGTTTTCACAAGGCGATGTCGTTTTTTTCCTGGTCTTTGATGTTGGTCTTTCTGGGAGTCGTCCTTCGATATCAGCTTTCCGTCCTTGGCACCTTTATTCTTCCCCTTGCATTCCTTTCTCTCCTCTCCACAGCCGTCATTCCGGTGGAAAACCCCGTGCTGCACCCCGTATTTGATGCAGTCTGGATTCACGTCACACTCAGTATGTTGGGCACCGTGGGGTTTGCGATAGCCTTCGTCGCAGGCCTTATGTACGTGATGCAGGACCGGCTGCTGAAATCAAAACAGTTTAATGTGTTGTATTTTAAGCTTCCCCCTTTGGATTTTCTGGACACCTTGAATCAGCGATCGATTCTTTTAGGTTTTCCTTTTCTGACGCTTGGGATTCTCACCGGGGCCATTTCCGCCCAAGTCACCTGGGGATCCTACTTAAGCTGGAACCCTGAGCAAACGTGGGCACTCGTCACCTGGGTGTTCTATCTGATTGTGCTCATGGGGCGAATGACGGTGGGATGGCGTGCCAAAAAGGCTGCTTATCTGACCATTGTTGGCTTTGCCGGAGTCCTGCTCACGTTTTTGGGAGTTGTCCTTAAGGGGCATGGTCCCCCAGTAAGCTGATGAACACCGTTGCGGTTGGACTGAGTCACAAAACGGCGCCGGTTGAGCTTCGCGAGTTGCTGGCTGTGCCGGAAAGTCGGATGGGCGAGGCCCTCCACCGGCTGGTGGCTTACCCTCATGTCAAGGAAGCGATGCTCTTGCAGACCTGCAACCGTGTTGAGGTCTATGCAATTGTTGATCAGGTAGAAAGTGGTTTTTCGGCTATTCAAGAGTTTTTTGTGGAGACGCACCTTTCTCTTTCACCGGACTGGCTTATTCCTCACCTTTACTGGCATGAGGGGGACCGAGCGATCACCCACCTGTTTCGAGTGGCATCCAGTTTGGATTCCATGGTGGTGGGAGAACCCCAGATCCTTGGCCAGGTCAAAGACGCCTTTCGGATTGCCCTAACGCATAATACCAGCGGGGTTATTTTGAATAAGCTCGTCCAAAAGGCAATTTCGGTGGCCAAGCGGGTGCGGACGGAGAGCCGGATTGCCGAGAATGCCGTCTCGGTCAGTTATGCAGCGGTTGAGTTGGCGAAAAAGGTATTTTCCAATTTATCCGCGAAAACCGTGCTGCTTGTTGGTGCTGGTGAAATGGCTAAATTAGCAGCTCAGCATTTGATCAATCACGGTGTCCATCAGGTCCTCATTACCACCCGGGACGTGAGTCGAGGGAGTGCTTTGGCTGAGCGATTCAACGGGGTTCCGATTCCCTTTGAGGGATTTCGCGGAGAGTTATGGAAGGCGGATATTGTGTTGTGCTCCACGGGGGCTTCCCATTATTTAATCAGGAGCGAAGATGTGCAACGAGCGGTGCGTGAACGGATGAATCGCCCCATCTTTTTAATTGATGTGTCAGTTCCCCGCAATATCGACCCCACCGTCCGCGATGTCGATAACGCCTTTCTGTTTGATATTGATGACCTTGAAATGCATGTGGAACAGAATCGAGAAGAACGGCGGCAGGAGGCTGTCAAAGCCGAAGAGATTGTCAGGGAAGAGGTTGGAGTTTTCCTGAAATGGGTCCGGTCGCTGGAAGCGACTCCTACCATCGTAGCCTTGCGGAGGCGGGCGGAGCAGATTAAGGAGGCTGAGCTGGAAAAAGTCTTAGGCCGTCTCGTGAATCTTTCGTCCCAGGAGCGTTCCGCCGTTGAGGGACTTGCTTCAGCCATTGTCAATAAGCTGTTGCATGGCTCACTCGTGGCTTTGAAGTCGGCCGCTCAATCCTCGAATGGGTCTATCTACATTGAAGCCGCCCGGCAGTTTTATCACTTGGAGGAATTGGAGGTGTCGAAAGAGGTGAGCCCCACTGACGGGACTCCTAGGGCCGTGGGCAAGGTAGAAGGCTTGGATGGGGGAAATGACTCACAAGGGGTTAGCGCTCCTACCGAATCGGGATCGGACAAACATCCACGTGAAATGGCGGAAGGCCAGTGAGTCAATCTACGGTATCCACCATGCAAAACGGCCCGAAGTTGTTGACCTGTCCTCGCTGTCGCGATACCTATTCTTGGGTATGGCCCTCTGCCCGACTGTCCGCACTGTGGGTATGACTATAAGGAAAGTAAGGGTAGTGGGTGGAGCGGACTTGTGTATTTGCCGGTCATTTTGGGAATTCTCACCTTCTTCATGACTGCTTCCTATTATCCGGGAATCCTCGGTGGGGGAGAGGTCCCATCGATTGCTTCTCAGCCGGGCCAGGGGCAACCCTACGAAAAATTGCCCGCGTCTCGCACGCCCTAATCTTCTCTGCCTTTGCCATCATGAGGTTGAACAAGCCGAGAGAGGTCTCCTTGTGGGGATAGAGAATGGTCCTCGCTCATCGCTGGTGATTGGAACGCGTGGAAGTCGTCTGGCCACTTTGCAGGCTGAATGGGTTCAATCCCGCCTGAGAGAGCTGGCTCCTCACTTGTCAATCCGACTTCAGCGGATTCGAACCAGCGGGGATAAGATTGTCGATGTGCCCTTGGCCAAAATTGGCGGGAAAGGTCTGTTTGTCAAGGAAATTGAAGAAGCGCTTCTTCGGGGCGAAATCGACCTGGCAGTTCATAGCATGAAGGATGTTCCTTCGGCATTACCCCAGGGGCTGGTGATTGTGTGCATTCCTGAGCGAGAAGATCCTCGTGACGTGCTCCTCAGCCGTGATGGCCTGGTTTTGGAAAAACTCAGGCTAGGGGCGGAGGTGGGGACCAGTAGTCTCCGCCGTCAGGCGCAGCTCCTTTCCTATCGTTCGGATCTTTCCATCCACATGCTGCGGGGGAATCTTGATACCAGGCTGCGAAAACTGCAGGATGGAGAGTATGATGCGATTGTTCTGGCCGCGGCTGGCCTGAGGCGATTAGGGTGGAATGGTCAGGTGACCGAATATTTGTCCCCTCAAGTCAGTCTGCCAGCGATTGGTCAGGGCGCCCTGGCTCTTGAAGGCCGGCAGGATGATTCCTTTGTCCAGGAATTGATTGGCCCCCTGGATCATCCCCACACTAGGGTGGCGGTAACGGCTGAACGAGCCTTTCTCGCACGGCTGGAGGGGGGGTGTCAGGTCCCTATTGGTGGGTATGCGGTCGTTCACGATCACACCCTGAGCTTAGACGGTTTAGTCGCCAGTGTGGACGGGAAACGGATGGTGCGTGATACCATCCGCGGTCCTGTACAGGAAGCCCGTCAATTGGGACTGCAGTTGGCGGAGCGGCTGCTCGGAGCAGGGGGAGATTCCATTCTCAACGACATATACGGTCAAGCGTGAGCAAAGGTCCAGTGCGGGAAGGAAAGGTGTTTTTAGTTGGAGCGGGCCCTGGCGACCCTGGCCTGTTGACGCTTCGAGGCAAAGCCTGCCTTGAACAGGCCGATGTCGTTCTGTATGACAATTTGGCCAATCCTGTGTTGTTGGACTATGCGCCTCCTGAAGCCGAGCGTATTTATGTGGGCCGGTGCGGGCGAGGGGCCTATGTGCCGCAGGCGGAAATCAATCACCTCATCCTTGAAAAGGTTCGACAAGGAAAGCGAGTGGTTCGACTGAAGGGGGGGGATCCCTTTATCTTTGGACGAGGGGGGGAAGAAGCTGAAGTCGTGGCGGAACACGGCTTGGCTTTTGAGGTGGTGCCGGGTGTCACTTCCGCTATCGCGGTTCCGGCCTATGCAGGGATACCGGTGACTCATCGAACAATGGCATCCACCGTGGCCTTTGTCACGGGCCACGAGGATCCCGCTAAGGACGGGACCGTCCTTGAATGGCCCCGTTTAGCCTCAGCGGATGGGACGCTGGTTTTCTTGATGGGCCTGAAGAATCTCCCCACCATTGTCCATCGGCTCTTGGCTGAGGGCAAGCCGGAAGATACCCCCGTGGCCCTCATTCGGTGGGGCAGTTACCCTCGCCAGCGCACGGTGGTCGGGACCTTGGCGGATATTGTGGAGCGGGGAGAAACAGAGCAAGTGGAACCCCCTACCGTGATTGTCATTGGAAATGTCGTGCGGTTGCGGGAACGACTCAATTGGTTCGAGTCTCGGCCCTTGTTTGGGAAACGGATTCTTGTGACCAGAGCCCGCGACCAGGCTTCTGCTTTATCTGACCTTTTGGTGACGTATGGGGGTGAGCCGGTTGAGTGTCCTACTCTTGAAATCGTCCCACCTGCAAATTGGCAGGATTTGGATCATGCCATTGATCATTTACACGAGTATCAATGGTTGGTTTTGACGAGTGTGAATGGAGTGCAAGCGTTCATGGTTCGACTTCAACGCAAGGGTCTGGACTTGCGCGCCCTCCATGGCTTGCGGGTATGTTGTATTGGACCAAGGACGGCAGGGGAAGTGGAGAAGTACGGGGTAAAACCAGACCTGGTCCCTTCAGAATTCCAGGCCGAAGGCCTTATTGAGGCGATGAAAATGGAAGGTGTGGCTGGTCAACGGGTTCTCATTCCTCGTGCGGCCCAAGCCCGGGAATTGTTGCCTGAGCAGTTGGCGGCCTTAGGAATGTCTGTTCACGTCGTCACGGCCTATCGATCAGTCGCACCTCAAGGGAAAGGCGAGAATATTAAAGAGTGGCTACGGCGTGGAGAGATTCATATCATTACTTTTGCCAGCTCCTCCACGGTTCGAAATTTTCGTCGTTTTTTTAAGAGCGGTGGGGAACTGAAGAAATTGACTCATGGGACTCTCATCGCCTGCATCGGGCCCATTACCGCTCAGACAGTCCAAGATATGGGCTTAACCGTGGATGTGGTTGCTTCAGAAAATACCATTCCCGCTCTAGTCGAAACCCTTGCCCAGTATATGCAACAATCTATATAGATGGGTGGGAGGGGAAGAATGATTTGGGTCAGGCACATTTTCCCAAGGGTGAGTAAGCCAAAGGCTCGCTCGCAGGGGTGTGTGCCTTTACATTGTGAGCGGAGGAGACAAGCATGGTCCCGGTAAAGTCTTTTATGGTTCCCGCTGAGAAATTTGTGAAGGTGGATCGTGATGTCAACGTTCGGACCGCTGCGGAGGCCATGCGTGAAAATGGGGTCGGCAGCGTGTTCGTGACCAGAGAAGGATCTATCATTGGAATCTTGACCGATACGGATTTGGTCCGCCGGCTTGTGGCGGTGGGGTCTGACCCGAACCAAACCACGGTGGAACAAATCATGTCGGCTCCTATCCTGATGATTGAGGAGAACAAGACCCTTCTTGATGCGAACGACCTGATGGCCAGGGAACACATCCGACATCTGGGCATCTCCAAGGATGGGAAATTGGTAGGAATGATTTCCGTGCGAGACCTTGTGGTTTTTTTGACGAACCTTCCCAGGAAATAATTCAGGTAACGGTGTACGGCGAGGCTTCCCCCACCGACGGATCCTGTGCGATTTCTTGATCGCCTCCACCCGACAATCACGATGGATACCCCGACCACAATGGTGGACATGCAAGAAAGGGCCGTGTAGGAGGTATGGCATTCCCGCGTCATAGAATGCGGCGCCTGCGCCAAGAGGAGTCTCTCCGTCGAATGATGCGGGAAACGGAGCTTTCTCCTGCCGATCTCATCTATCCCCTGTTTGTCATGGAAGGGGAAGATCGGAAGGAGCCTATCCTTTCCATGCCCGGGCAATTTCGATGGTCGATCGACCTCCTGGTGAAAGAGGCTGCTGAAGCTCATTTATTGGGAATCCCCGCGGTAATTTTGTTTGGAATTCCCGACCGTAAAGATGAACGGGGGACTCCCGCGTATGATCCTGATGGGGTTGTTCAGCGGGCTGTTCGAACCATCAAGGATCGAGTGCCGGACCTCCTCGTGATCACCGATGTCTGTATTGATGAATATACCACCCACGGTCATTGTGGGATTGTCAAGGACGGTCGCATTCACAACGATGAGACCCTTGACTGTCTTCGGCTGATGGCACGGACACATGCTCAGGCCGGGGCTAATATGGTTGCACCCTCCGATATGATGGACGGTCGCGTGGCGGCGATTCGGGATGAACTTGATCAAGCGGGCTTTTCCGACATCCCGATCATGGCCTATGCGGCGAAATACGCCTCCTCCCTCTACGCGCCCTTCCGAGAGGCGGTCGCCTCGAGTCCAGCCTTCGGCGATCGCCGATCCTATCAAATGGATCCGGCCAATGCCCGTGAAGCCTTACGGGAAATAGAATTGGATATTGAGGAGGGCGCCGACATCGTGATGGTCAAGCCCGCCTTGCCGTACTTGGATATCATTGCCCGATCACGGTCGCAGGTATCAATCCCGATCGCTGCGTATCAAGTGAGTGGTGAGTACAGCATGATTAAAGCCGCTGCACAACTCGGCTGGCTTGATGAGCCGAAGGTCATGATGGAAACCTTACTTTCCATCAAACGAGCAGGGGCTGATGTTGTTTTGACCTATTTTGCCAAGGAGGCCGCCAAGCTTTTAATTAACTCATACCCATGAAGATCACTCGAGGTCTCTCCAATACTTCATTGGCTCACCATCCGGTATTGACCATTGGAAATTTTGATGGTCAGCACCTTGGTCACCTCGCGTTGCTGAGCGTCGTAGTGGAATCGGCTCGATCGCGAGGCGGAATTCCCATGGTGTTGACCTTCGATCCCCATCCGACCCAGATCCTCAAGCCCGAAATCGATCTCCAGTTCCTCACAACCCTTGACCAAAAGCTGGTCTGGTTTGAGGAAGTGGGGATTGAGCACGTGGTGATTTTGGAGTTTACCCGAGCGTTTGCTGAGTTCACCCCTGAGCAATTTGTGTTGAAGATCCTGCGAGATGGAATTGGCGTTCGGGATCTGTATGTTGGAGAGCATTTCGTATTCGGGAAGGGGCGAGCTGGGCGCATGAGCGATCTCGTTCGGCTTGGATCACAAGCTCATTTTCGCGTCCACGCGGTTTCTCCACTTTCTCTTGACGGTGAAGTGGTGAGTTCAACCCGTATTCGAAGATTGCTCCAAGCAGGAAAAGTGAAAGAGGCATCACAATATCTGGGACGATTTTACTCGCTAACTGGAACGGTGGTTGAAGGAAACCATCGGGGGAAAAAGCTGGGGTATCCAACTGCCAATCTCCGGCTTCCCCTAGGTCGGGCTATACCGGCTGATGGAGTGTATGTCACCACCGCTCGGTTGAAGCAAAAGGCCTTCGACTCGATTTCCTATATTGGCACGAGGCCTACTTTTGGGCCCGGGGAAAGACTCCTCGAGGTGCATTTTCTCGATGAAGCCTGCTCACTCTACGGGGAGGAAATCCAGGTGAGCTTCCACGAACGCCTTCGGGGTGACCAGACATTCGCTACGCCGGAAGAACTTGCTGCCAGGATAACGTTAGACGTGGATCTAGCCCGTAAAACGCTGAGGGCTGGTCCATCTCTTTCCCAACAAGGCCGGGTGGAGGTTTCGACCAAGGCCGCTGGATAACACCGTGAATTCTCCTGCCTTGTTTGAACGAAAGGTGCTGAAATGGGCCCGGGACCGGAGCCTGATTGTGCCCGGGGACCACGTGGTGGTCGCCGTATCAGGTGGTCCGGACTCTGTCGCACTCCTTCTGCTATTTCAATCCTGGCGGAAAGCGTTGAATCTCACTCTTTGGGTGGGTCACATCAACCATGGGTTAAGAGGAAAGGAGTCGGAGGAGGATGCCGAGTTTGTCGCTGAACTATGCGACCAGATTGAAGTGCCATTCATCCAAAAGCGGCTGGCGTTAGGCCGTTCCCATAGCCAGCAAAAGGGGTTGTCTTTGCAAGCCCTGGCCCGCGAGGGACGGTATAAGGCTCTGATGGAGACTGGGAAGGAATGTAGAGCAACAAAAATTGCGCTAGGGCACACCAGGGATGATCAGGCCGAAACGGTCATGATGTGGATGCTTCGGGGATGTGGTGCAGCCGGATTGGCCGGGATGCAGCCACTTCGCTCCCCACATTTCATTCGCCCTCTATTGCAGGTTAGCCGCCCCGAGATTTTGTCGTACCTGACGGCAAAGGGTTGGGGGTACCGAGAGGACTCAAGCAATCTTTCGCCAGTTTACCTTCGAAATCGAATCCGTCAGGAGTTGCTCCCGGTACTCAAGCGATTTAATCCGGGTATTGTGCGGGTGCTTTCGCGACAAGCCGAGATCCTACGAGAGGAAACGGAATATCTGGATCTGTTGGCTCGGGAAGCACGAATCTCAGTGACCCAGGATGAGACCGAGCAGAGGATTATCTTGAGCAGTTCCGGCCTTCTCGGGTTGCCACTGTCTCTTCGGCGGCGAGTCATCTTAATGACCATCCAACAAGTGGCTCAGAAGTCTACCAGGCCAAGGTTTGATATGGTGGAAACGGTGGTGGAACGGATTGTCAAGGGACAGTCGGGGTCATCCGTTCAGGTAGGGGGGGTCATCGTTGCTCGAGAATATGAAGAGATTCGTTTCCAATCGTTAAGTAGCGGCCAGGAAGCGGCTGAACCCGTCAGAAGGCCGGAATTGGCTTTTCCGATTCCTTCCATCCTGACCTGGCCTCCAACCGGCCAAACCATTGAAGGTCACACTATGCTTTCTGCTAAGGTTTCCTTTTCCCACACCCCTGATATTGAGTATTTTGATGCATCATCATTTACGAAAGAACTCATAGTTCGATCTTGGAAAGCCGGTGATTATTTTTTTCCATTAGGCTTAGAGGGTAAACGGAAAAAAATCCAAGATTTTTTTTCCGATATCAAACTGAGTCAGTCTAAGCGAAAAATGGTCCCGTTGCTGGTCGCCCCTGAGGGGATCCTTTGGGTGGGAGGCTATCGGGCTGATCATCGGTTTCGGGTGAGGAGGTCAACCCAAGAGGTCTTGATGACTCGGATTAGCCAAAATCCCCACTCGAAGTAAGGTGGAGGGTCAGGTCTGTCAGGCCGTGGCGTTCCAATTGTCGTGGGATACCCTCTTGATTGCCGGCAAAGGTACCGAAATATGCCCTATTTTAGCGTTTCATGGTGGAGGGTTGGACGCACAGCCGTGAGGATAGGGGTTTTGGTTGTCAGAATTGATGTGCACATGGTAAGATTCCTTTACAGTTTTATACCTTTGTGGTAGGTCAAGAGGGTAAAAGAGGAGGTCGAGGAGGAACCGGATGAATTCTCGGGCAAAAAACTTGCTCTTCTGGGTGGTTGTGGGGTTATTCATGATTTTGTTGTTTAATCTTTTTCAGGTCCCTAACCAACCCCAGGAAGAAGAGGTCATGTTTAGTGACTTTATGACTGACTTGGACCGGGGGGAAATTTCGAAAGTCACCATTAGGGATAGCTACATTAGTGCCATTAAACGGGATGGTACGCGGATACGAACGTATACTGTTGAATACCCGGATCTCGTCAAGGTCCTGAGAGAGCGGAAGGTTCAGATTGAAGGCAAACCTCCTGATGAAAATCCCTGGTATATCACCTTTCTCGTGACCTGGGGGCCATTCATTTTATTCTTGGGCCTGTGGTTCTTCCTCATGCGCCAAATGCAAATCGGGGGTAACCGCGCTCTTTCGTTTGGGAAGAGTCGAGCCCGCATGCTCACGGAAGATAAAAAGAAGGTGACGTTCGAGGATGTGGCAGGTATAGATGAGGCCAAGGCGGAAGTTGTTGAAATTATTGAATTTTTGAAAGATCCACAGAAGTTTCAAAAGCTCGGCGGTCGGATACCGAAAGGAGTCCTTATTATCGGTCCGCCTGGAACCGGGAAAACCCTGTTGGCCAGGGCCATTGCGGGGGAAGCCTCAGTTCCATTCTTTAACATCAGCGGCTCGGACTTCGTGGAAATGTTTGTTGGAGTGGGGGCCTCGCGGGTTCGCGACTTATTTGAGCAAGGGAGAAAGCACGCACCCTGCATTATTTTTATTGATGAAATCGACGCGGTTGGCCGGTTGCGAGGTGCTGGCTTGGGTGGAGGTCATGATGAGCGGGAACAGACCCTCAACCAACTCCTCGTCGAAATGGATGGATTTGAAACCTCGGAAGGGGTGATCCTCGTGGCGGCCACCAACAGGCCTGACGTCTTGGACCCGGCGCTTTTGCGGCCCGGTCGATTTGACCGGCAGGTGATGGTGAGTCGTCCGGATATACGGGGACGGGTGGAAATTTTAAAGGTTCATACAAAAAAGGTACCCATAGACTCGGATGTAAAGCTTGAACTAATTGCCAGAGGGACTCCCGGTTTTTCCGGAGCGGACTTGGAAAATTTGGTTAACGAAGCTGCACTGTGGGCTGCGCGGTTAGATAAAAAAGTGGTCGAATTAGTTGACTTTGAAAATGCAAAGGATAAGGTGTTGATGGGAACCGAGCGCAAGAGCCTGGTCATCAGTGAAGAAGAAAAACGGACCACTGCGTATCATGAAGCTGGTCATGCCCTGATGGCCAAGCTCCTTCCCGGTGCGGATCCGGTGCATAAGGTGACGATTATTCCACGGGGAAGCGCGATGGGGATGACCATGCAGCTTCCACTTGATGATCGTCATAGCTACTCAAGGGAGTTCTTGTATACCACGTTGTCTATTTTGCTGGGGGGTCGGGTCGCCGAAGAGTTGATTTTAAAGCACATTACAACCGGCGCGGGGAATGACCTTGAACGCGCCACGGATTTAGCCAGGAAAATGGTTTGTGAGTGGGGAATGAGCGAAAAATTAGGGCCTCTCACATTTGGAAAGAAGGTTGAGGAAATATTCCTCGGGCGCGACATCGCGACTCGTCGTGATTTTAGTGACCAAGTGGCCCTTGAAATCGACCATGAAGTAAAACGGCTTGTGGTGGATAGCTACGAGCGGACAAAACGAATGCTCACGGAACATATCCATACTCTGAAGGCTTTGGCTGAGGCTCTCCTGGAAAAGGAAGTGCTTGACTCATTGGAAATTGACCGGATTATTAACCAGAGTTCCCTGGTCGGGGAACCGGCACAGGTTTGAGCCCAAGAGGGATTGGAACTCCATTTCCAAAAGCCTTGCCATTTGCAACCAGGTTGGTCCGGTCGTTTCAATTAGGCTGAGGTTGATAAAACCAGGAGCCGGGGCTTCTTTCTGAAATCGTCGTTCTTTCCTTTCCCCAACCGCCCTATCTCAAGGAACTCTCTCACGTTTCCGAATGTGTCCGTGACTACCTGCACCAGGGGGGCAGTGTGATGGAGGGCTCTGCTCCTGAGTCAAATCAAGAGTGGATCTACGCTGGTGATAAACGAATCCCTCTCCATGCTCATGTCTTGCTGATGGGGATTGTAAATGTCACCCCTGATTCCTTTTCCGATGGAGGCCAATACCTTGATCCCCAAGCGGCCGTTGACCATGCGCAGGCCATGGTCGACGAAGGGGCGGACATTATTGACGTGGGGGGAGAATCAACGCGGCCTGGGGCCGACTTGGTTGATGAAGAGGAGGAAGTCAGGCGGTTACGGCCAGTGCTCCACATGCTGAGTCACCGTGTATCCGTCCCTGTTTCTGTAGATACCAGGAAGGCCGCTGTCGCCAAAATGGCCATAGACTTGGGAGCCGTGATGATCAACGACATCAGCGCGTTGCAATGTGATCCCGCCATGGGTCAGGTGGTGGCAGAGGCGAAGGCAGGTCTGGTTCTCATGCACATGCCGGGGACCCCTCAAACGATGCAACAGAACTGTTCCTATCGCCATGTGGTTCAAGAGGTCACAGAATTTTTGTCTCAAAGAGTGCAAAAGGCTCAGGAATTCGGAATTACCAAGGAGCAGATTATTGTCGACCCAGGTATTGGGTTTGGCAAGAACGTCGAACAGAACTTGGCTTTGTTACGGGGAATCCACAAGTTACGGAGTATTGGTCGTCCTGTCCTTGTTGGAGTCTCCAATAAATCATTTTTGGGTCATATCGTGGATAAACAGGTTGGGGAACGGGTGATGGGAACAGCGGCGGCGGTTGCTGCGGTTGTCCTAAACGGGGCTCACCTCGTTCGGGTGCATGACGTAGGTCTCATGCGGGATGTGGTCAAAACGTCGCAAGCGATTAGGGGTGGATCATTGAATTAAGGGGCCAAGGAGGGGACATGCGGAAATTGTTCGGTACTGATGGAGTTCGAGGCATTGCCAATTTAGAGCCCATGACGAGCGAAACCGCCCTGAAGCTAGGGCGGGCCGTGGCCCACATGTTCAAGCGCAGGAAGGGCCGCCATAAAATCGTCATTGGTAAGGACACGCGGCTCTCGGGGTATATGCTGGAATCTGCCTTGACTTCTGGGATTTGCTCCATGGGCGTCGATGTTCTATTGGTTGGGCCTATGCCCACTCCCGGGGTGGCCTTTTTGACCCGCAGCCTGCGAGCCGATGCCGGTGTCATGATTTCAGCCTCGCATAATCCTTACCAAGATAATGGGATAAAGTTTTTTTCCAACGATGGCTTTAAGCTGCCTGATGACCTCGAAAATCGCATGGAAGACCTCATCGTTTCCAATGAAATTGAACATCTCCGTCCGACCGCCGACGAGGTCGGAAAGGCGTACCGCATCGATGACGCCGAGGGTCGGTATATTGAATTTGTGAAACGCTCCTTACCCAGAGAAATGGATTTTCAGGGATGCAAGGTGGTGTTGGATTGTGCCCATGGGGCTGCCTATTCTGTCTTCCCTAAGGTAATTCGGGAGTTAGGGGCCGAGGTTCAGGTGATTGGTGATGAACCCGATGGGACCAACATCAACGCCGGATATGGGGCAGTGTCTCCAGAACGCCTTCAGGAGGCGGTACGGACTTCTGGGGCGAATATTGGCATTGGTGTGGATGGAGACGCCGATCGGTCGGTGTTCGTCTGTGAACGAGGCCAGGTGGTGGATGGAGATCACGCCTTGGCCGCCTTTGCTCTTGAATTAAAAGAACGTGGCCGGCTCAGGCACCATACCGTGGTGGGCACCGTGATGAGTAATTTCGGCTTTGAGCTGGCCATGAAAAAGGCGGGCATTACCCTTGTTCGGACTCCTGTTGGGGATCGCTCTATCCTCGAACGTATGGTCTCCGGGGGCTTTAGCCTAGGCGGTGAGCAGTCCGGGCATTTAATTTTCCTTGATTATCACACCACCGGGGATGGGGTGATCTCAGCCATTCAGATCCTCAAGCTGATGAAACGGTCGGGCCGTCCCCTTTCGGAACTCGTGCAGTGCATGCAAGCGGTACCACAAGTTCTTCTGGGGGTGGAAGTCAAGCGGAAACTGGACCTCAATTCGGTGCCTGAACTGCAGCGTGCCATTCGGGCTTGCGAAGAGCAATTGAATGCAACCGGTCGTGTCCTTGTTCGGTATTCAGGGACAGAACCTTTGGTCCGGGTCATGGTTGAGGGGCAGGATAGCTCAGCAATCCACCAAATGGCTGAAGAACTCGCGGGTGTTATTCGTAGCTCAATCGGCTAAGTATCTTCTCCCCGAATTGTCTCCTTTGCAGTGCTGCTCTTCTACATTCCTGCCTTCCTCTTTGGACTTCTGCTGGGTTCCTTCCTGCCTTTTGTGCCCTGCTCGATTTTCCTCCTCCTCATAACTGGGGCAATTGTCCTAGCCTGGTTTGAACGCACCCTCTGGCTCACAAAGGCTCAAGGTCTGATGCTCTATGCCGCCCTGCTGAGTGGGGTAGGGTACTGGTCCGCCTTTGAATGGGCTCAGGGTCAACCGAATCTTTTGGAGCTGGCTGGAACGGGGCCGGTCCAGGTTACGGGAACGGTGGTTGAACCTGTGCAGCATGCCCCTAATCGCGTGGTTATGGTACTGGAGGTGTTGGCGATAGGAGAAGGAGCTGATTTGCATCCTGCTTGGGGCCGACTTCGTTTGACCTGGCGAGAACCGGATCGCAAGGTTGTTCGGGGAGACCACCTCTCGGTGACGGCACGAATCCGCCCTCCTTTTGGAACCATCAACCCCGGTGGGTTTGATTATGGCGATTACCTCAGGAGACAAGGAATCCATGCGGTTGCGACGGTATCGGATTCCGATCGAATTCGTGTGATCAAGCCAGGGAATATTGAATTCTTCTCTTCTCCATGGCGCTTGGTAGATCAGTGGCGAGACCGCGTTCGGCAAGCAGCCTTAAAAACCTTGGAGGCTCCTGCCCTAGGGTTGTATCTGGGAATGATTATCGGAGAGCAGAGTTTTATTTCCCCGGAACTCCGTGATGATTTTATGGCCACGGGGACGGTCCATATCATCTCCATTTCGGGGTCTCACCTTGGGCTCCTCGCGTTTCTCTCCTTCTTTCTGGTGAAAGCTCTTTCACGTCACATGCCCCCTAGGTGGTTAGAGACACTCTCACGCCGAATGACACCCACGCGATTGGCGGTAGTTGCAACGATTCCATTGGTCATCTTTTACACCTTGCTGGCCGGATCCCCTGTTGCAACGGTGCGTTCGCTGATGATGGTGTTGCTTTTTTTGTTAGCGGTTTGGCTTGGACATGAGCGAAAGATCCTTGTCGCGCTGGCGGTGGCAGCCATGGTCGTGACGGTTCATGACCCGCATGCCATCTTTGATATTTCCTTTCAGCTTTCTTATGTCTCGGTGCTGGCCATAGCCCTTGCATTCCGTTGGATGGAGAAAACTCAGAACGACGTTGAGTTGGCTGAATCTAAAACATCAAAACTACGCCACTGGCTTGGTCAATATTTTTTGATGACGGTGGCTGCAACCCTCGGGGCACTCCCGTTGGTGGCCTACTACTTTAATCAGGTGGCCTGGCTTGGGCTCATGGCCAATCTGGTGGTGGTACCATTGGTCGGGTTTCTTGTCGTGCCCTTAGGGTTACTTTCGGCAGTTTGGGTATTGGTGATGGGAGCAGAGAGTCTCCCCTTGGGGTGGCTCAACCAAATGGTCCTGGAATTCTTGGTGGACATGGTCTCACTTCTGGCCCAAATCCCTGGAGGTGAATGGCATGTGGCATCCCCGTCGATTCTTGGCATCGTCGTGTTTTATGTCTTGCTCGTCATCACGATCGGGTGGTGGAGAGGCAGTCCTTGGCAATGGGCCAGCGTGGCCGCTCTTATCCTGGTCGTGGCTTGGTGGGCATGGTCTCCTCGCGCAATCTGGAATGATGAAGAGATGCGTGTCACCTTTTTGGATGTTGGGCAAGGCGATGCTACGGTGATTGAGCTGCCTGGGGGGGAAACCATTTTAATTGACGGTGGAGCTGCCTACGAGCGATGGGATTTCGGCCGTGCCGTGGTGGGACCGTATTTGTGGGATCGAGGCATTAGGCGAATCGATCATGTCATTGCCACTCATCCCCAATTGGACCATATTGGAGGGCTTGCTTGGGTGGTGAGGAAATTTGGAGTTGGTGAATTCTGGAGCAATGGTATCATACGGACGGAGCCTTTTTACCAGAAATTGCGTGAAGCTGTGAAGGAAAGAGGTTTGAACGAACAAATTGGATGGAAGGGCCGGGACATTGTAAGAGGAGGTTCTTGTCGAATGCAGGTCCTCAACCCGTCAAGGGGGGGAAGCTCCGAAGTCCATGCCCAACCGATGAGTCGTGGTGGTACCCTGTTGAACAATCTCTCAATCGTGGTCGACTTAACCTGTGGCCGGCACTCGTTTCTGTTAACGGCTGATGCGGAAATAGAGGCGCTGGGAAACCTGATTGGAGATCCCGATGGCCAGCCTGCAAGAGTTGTGAAGATCCCTCATCATGGTGCCAAAAGTTCTTTGAACCGTCGGTGGATCAGCCAATTGGAAGCTGAAGTCGCTGTTGTCTCCGCCGGTCGAGGAAATCGCTACGGGCATCCAGCGCCAGCGGTCCTTAAGGTCTATGAGCAAAAAGGCATCAAGATATTTCGGACTGATCGGGATGGAGCGGTGTGGATCACTGCCAACCCTTCTTGGCCAACCTTCACCATCCATACAGCGAGGGAACAATTGCTTCGGCCCGTTCATTTCGATGCTTCCTTGCTGAACCATGAAAGGAAAAACTTGATTCGAATCTGGAACAAGTGGAGTGGTGCACTCTGAGATCGGTACATCACCGGAAGTTGCCTGGGAATGGAAGAATTTTCGGCCTTACGATTTTCGCCTGATCGGTTAGAGCAACTTTTGTGGTATGGCATTCGAAGAGGGAAACTTCTAAGCGACCGACATAGTGAACGTGCTTGTTTGCCACGTTCAAGGCATCGTCAACTCATTGATAGCTGCATAGATTTGAGGGACGTCGGGAGCTGGCTCCCAAGATAAAACCGTTAATGAGTCCTCTACATAATCCGGTTTTCTCATGCCGTTCAGTACAACGGTCACCCCGGGTGTGCTGGTGAGGACCCAGAGGGCTTTTCTGGAGAGGGGGGCGTTTCGATGGGTCTCAGGAAGCAAAGGGTCGATAAGATTATTGATGGCTTTGGTGGTTGTTCGGCTTTTCTCACCGGCTTCGCTTCGCATGACCCCAAGCAAGGTCAGCAATTCGGGAAGGTACCGGTCCATCCAGCTTTGCCAGCTCTCGGCCTTGTCACTGGTGAAGTGCCTGGTGAGGACTTGGGTGATCTGGTTCAGGTGTGGGGCGACCATCTGGGATTCGATTTGATCCCAATGCTCCAGGCTTTGAATCTGGGACCGAATACGGAGTAATTCATCGGCCCAGGAGAAATAATCCTTGGGGGGAAGGTCCTGGCCCGAGTGGGGGATGGAAGGGGCAAATTCCCTCCGATACTCCTCTTCCAAGGTTGCCACTTTTTTCTGCTGAGGTTCAAAGGTTGTTCCCACCGGTTTGGCCTGTGGGTCAGCGAGCCGGATGATTCCGCCACGGTTGGCCGGAATGGCATTCAGAGGTCGGTTCACCAGGACAGCGATGTTCTCTTGTTGAGCAAGTTCCAAAATGGTTTGCCCATAATCTTTTCCCGTATTCGGGGTGAGGAGGGCCCCTGCTTCATATAGATTCATGGGCAATTGCAGAGCTCGGAAATGATGAGTTAGTTGGCCAGCTTCTTTGGCCGCCGCGTGAGCTGCTTCCAGCATGCGAGATAGGGAGGTGGCTTCCGGATCGTCAGGCTTGGCTGTACAAGTATTGGAGGATACCCCGTAGTACTGAATCCGGCCTGCCGAGACCTGCGACTCAAAATAAGTAAAGGCCTGTTGGAGGCGACGGTAAAATTCCCTCCGCAGATCTTCTAGGGCTGCTGCGTCGGAAGAGAGTTTTCTGTTTTTGGCGTTGGAGAGAAAATATTCTGGGTTGTGAAGTAAACACACGTCCAGTGTGGCTAAGCCGAGTCGATCAAGGGACAAGGTCAGTTGGTCCGCGAGAAAGTCCGGGTGCAAGCAATGCCAAATACCTTCGCCATATTTAACCATTTCGGGAAAGGCCTGGCCGGATTTCTCATGGGCCTCGGCCCGCTTGAGGTTTTGTCCTTGCACATACCCAATTTTTGAAATCACGATGACTTCTTCTCGTGTGATCTCTTGATTTTTTATGAGTTCACCCAGGACGCTTCCTATTAGCCGCTCGCTCCCACCATCTCCGTAGTTGGTTGAGGTATCGATAAGGTTGCAGCCTTGTCGAAGGGCTTTAAGCAAGGCTTGCCGGTATTCCTCGTTTCCAATATCCACTCGATAGCCGCCAAAGCCGATCCGTGATGTCGTGAACCCCGTGGATCCGAATGGAGTGTATCCATGGCCAGTGGGCCGGGAAGGGAGAGGGCTGCCGAGGGACCGTCCGGCATATGCTCCTGTCCCCCCTGGAGTGGCGTGCCCGCCAATTCCTCCCGCGGTGAGGGTTTGGGGATCGGATGAGGGCTCCTCCAAAGCCTGAGTCTGTTGATGGCTGAGGGCTGATTGAACAGCCTCAGGATTGGTAATTGGTGATTCACAGGCAAAATTCCGGCACAGGTACAAGGTGGCCTTCCCATTCACGAGTGCCTTACCCTTCAACAGCGGATGATGAGTTTCCGGGGCTTGGGGGTTCCGGTACGCAATGATACGATTCGGCACGAAATGCCGATTGGTCTCATGGCAGAGTTTCTCATAACCATCTTCACCTGGAAGGCCGACCAAAGCCAGTTCCACGGGTCCCCTGAGGAGCAGATCCACAGCCATGAGGCTTTTGGAAAAAGCACGGGGAATTTTGGCGATTTGCTGACCGTAGGCGCGAATAGCCTTGGTGGCGGCTTCTCGAAAGTCCTCGCGACTAAAATGAAAGGCCAGCCGGGCTAGTGCCATGGCCGCCACAGCATTGCCACTGGGGATGGCCCCATCCGGACCCTCACGGCTCCGGAGAATCAAAGATTCATGGTCTCTGGCGGTGGTGAAGAAACCTCCCTGGTCCGGGTCTACGAAATCGGTGATTAAGCGCTCGGCTAGCCGTTCCGCCTCTCTTAAAAATCTTTCTTGGCCGCCTGCTTCATAGAGGTCGATGAGCGCTTCAGCGAGATAGGCGTAGTCCTCTAAATAGCCATTCAGATGGGCTTTTCCCTCACGGTAGGTCCGGTACAAACCGCCATCGGGTCGGGACACGGTGCGAAGAAGAAATTCAGCGGCTTGGGTTGCCCCGATGAGATACCGTGGTTCCCCGAGAACGCGTGCCGCTTCGGCCATTGCTCCAATCATCATCCCGTTCCAAGCGGTGATGATTTTATCATCCAGGCCGGGGGGCACCCGCTTAAGCCGGGCTTGATACACCAGGGGGCGTACCCGATCAATGGTCTCTCGGAGTTCTTCGGGTGAACAGTTCACTTCACCGGCAACTTGCTCAAAAGACCGTGGGGTATTGGGAATACTCTTATGTTCCCAATTCCCCCCGGCAGAGATGTCATAGTAAGCGCAAAAGTAAGTCGTATCCTTTTCGGATGGCACGACCTCTCGGATTTCCTCAGGCGTCCACACGAAAAATTTTCCCTCGACGCCCTCGGAGTCGGCATCGGTGGCGGAGTAAAACCCACCTTCCGGCGAAGTCATTTCCCGCAGAATATAATCCAGGACCTCTGTCGTGACCCGCTTGTAATTGGCCTCTCCTGTGATTTGATAGGCTTCAACGTAAGTCCTGGTCAGAAGAGCATTGTCGTACAACATTTTTTCAAAGTGTGGAACCAGCCAATGATCATCGGTGGAGTAGCGGGAGAACCCACCGCCGATTTGGTCATACATCCCGCCGCCGGCCATGGCATCGAGGGTTTTGCGCACCATGTGGAGGGTGTGCTCATCTTTCGTGCCGTGAAATTGGCGTAGAAGGAAGGAAAGGCCTGTGGCCGGAGGAAATTTTGGTGCGCCACCGAAACCCCCATATTTGGGATCAAAGTCCTCCGTCAATTGGGCGACAGCTGCATCAATCTCCGCTTGCCCTACCGTCATGGGGGAGGCCACCCGTATGGATTGTTGCAGTCGTGTGGTAAACCGAGAGGCGCTCTTGATGATGTCGTCCCGATCCTTGCCCCACCCTTCGGCAATTTTTTGGAGCACGGTGGTAAAGCCGGGGCGCCCCCATCGGTCGGTTGGGGGGAAATACGTGCCAGCAAAAATTGGGTGCTGGTCGGGGGTAAGAAAAACCGTCATTGGCCATCCACCATGGCCTTGGTTCATGGTGAGGGTAGCCTGCATATAGATTTCATCCAGATCCGGCCGCTCTTCTCGGTCCACTTTTACACACACGAAATGCTCGTTCATGAGCCTGGCAATCTCCTCGTTTTCAAACGATTCATGCTCCATGACATGGCACCAGTGGCATGCCGAATACCCAATCGACAGCAGGATTGGTTTGTTCTCGACCTTTGAGCAGTTCAGGGCCTCTTCCCCCCAAGGGTACCAATCTACCGGATTATAGGCATGCTGGAGCAAATAGGGACTGGTTTCGTGGATTAGCCGATTGGGTTTGCGATGAGCTTGCGGTTCCGACATAGAGCTGACGGTACCATTGCACAAGAAAGGTGGTCAACACCCAAAAAACCACCGGGGGAAATGATCCGGACTTTTTGAATCCACTCCCATTTGGCCGGTGGTGCCAGGAGGCGACCCGGATCGACTATCGAGCCTAGGAGCCTGCCCGAGATTAGATTGATCTCCTGCGGTTGCGCCGGATTTGGCCAGATTCTCCGATCCTTTTCGTTCAATAGACCCTACTATTCGCCTCAAACGATCGAAAAACCTGACTCAAACCAGCACATCCTCGTGACGATCACTAATCTCGGACAGCCTCCTAGGTGAACCACAATAGGGCAAAAGTCAGGGACCATTTACTACCCAATTCTATCGCTCTTTTTTCGTTGTTTTTCGTTACGGGATGGGGAATGAGGGATTGAAGGTGAAAATCCAAATCAGCGAAGTTGAGAACGAGAATCATGAATAAGTTTAAATACCTAAAGAATAATATTGACTGTGTCGACAAGTGGGGGTAGGATGAAAAAGTGCCTGATGTCCTAGGGCCGAAGAGGAAAAGAAGCAGAAGACTGGCGAACAGACAAAAAATAAGAAGGAGGCCGGCATGAAAGCCAAGGAAGGTATCGTGAATCTGTTAAATAAAATTTTGATGGAGGAACTCACCGTCGTTAACCAGTATTTTTTGCATGCCAAGATATGTAAAAACTGGGGGTATGACCGCCTTCATCACCATGTCCTTCAGCGGAGCTTGGGAGAAATGAAAGACGCGCAGAAGGTTATTGATCACATTCTCTATTTGGAAGGGTTGCCCAACATGCAAAGGTTGGGCACGGTGAAAGTTGGGGAGACTGTTCCAGAACAATTGAAGGTAGATTTGGATAAAGAGAAGGCCATGGTCAAAATGTTGACCGAGGGCATTCAACATTGTGTCAAGGTTGGGGACTTCACCACCCGACACATGTTGGAAGATATGGTAAAAGAGGAAGAAGAACACATCGATTGGATTGAAACCCAAATGGACACGGTCAAGCAGGTCGGTTTACAAAACTATCTCAGCGAACAAATCAAGGAAAGCTAAGTTCTCGCTCTTCCCTCCATCTAAGGCCCCTAAGGCCGCCGCCCCGTTGGGTGGGCGCCGGCTCTGGGGGCCTTTTACTTTTTGTTTTGACAAAGAAGGCATGACAAAGAAGAACTGGTTCCATTCTTAAGAGGTTTGGCTTTCCTGAGGCGTGTGGCTTTTGCCCATCCGTAGAATCAAAATCCCTGCCAGCCCCACCGTAAGAGCCCCGACCAGGGAAAAACCGTCAAGCCTTTCTCCCCAAACAATCCCTCCAATAGCCGACCCGAATACCACGGAACTGTAAGAAAAAGGGCTGATTTGGCCGGCGGGCCCAAGCGCATACCCCCTCGTTAAGAACAGTTGGCCTAGGTGGGCGAGAATCCCAATTGCCAACAAGGCGCCCCATTCCGCTGGAGCGGGAGTTTGCCAATGCCACAGGAGTGGAAGGCTGGAAATCAGGGTCGCCATTGCACCGAAGTAAAATACAATCCGCTCCGGGGGTTCCGTATGGGACAAGCTTCGAATACTGACCATCGCGACCGCAGCAAACATTCCCGAAGCCAACCCGATGAGGGCCACCGGTGCGAAGACGCTTTCTGTCGGGTGCAGGATCAATATGATTCCTGCAAAACCAAGTCCCACGGCCCACCACATTTTCTTGGGGAGTGTTTCGCCCAGCCAGAATAAGGCAATGATTGGAACGAAAAGGGGTGTCGTAAAGTTGAGCAGGATAGCCTCGCCGAGATGCAGATGGCCAAGTGTAAAGAAAAAGCAATACATGGCGGCCAGACCCGTAAGAGTACGGATGCCGTGAAGGTGAAGCCGGTGGGTGTGAAGCCCTACTTTCCCTGTGTGCCAGAGCCAGAGTGAAAGGAGGAGAAGACCAAAAAAATTCCGAAAAAAGACAATGACCACCAAAGGAAGGTGGCCGGACACCGCCTTAATAAGACCGCCCATCATTGCGAACATCAAAGAGGAGGCGATGACGAAGCATGCTCCTCGAATGAGGTGGTCCGGATGCCGGTGGAAGTTCCTGGATGTCTCCATCATCAAGGATTCGTTTTGTTGTGTAACTTTGTAGCGAATCGTTGTTCCTTGTGGGCGATGTTCATCAGGCCCTGGTTGGGTGGTCACGCTCCATTGTGGATAGGCAAGGGATAGGTTCTGTGGGCATTCTAGCTCGCAAAAAGTCCAGGGCACCTGGAAGGTAAGGTTAAAGGGCCTGACGTCGAATGATGTTGGTTTGCCAGGCCCGCCTATAAACGGGTACGCATTCTAACCTAGGAGGGTACGGATGGAAAGTTTCACCGGAGGTCTGCCGAAGGAGTGAGAAATGAAAGGAAAGAGCTTGACCTTAAGAATCGTCGTATCACGACCGAAAAAAGTCACAAGATGTATGGGATTTGGCGTCCGAGGGTCAAGGAGTGTGTTGACTCTAGTTTGGGTTGGTGAATGATCCCATCGCCAGGAGTCCGATTGAGTAGGGAGAAATTCACCGATTGGATTCCATGAGGTTTCCAAAACCGTTTGACCCTTCGTAGGTGTCCAGGAGACCTAAGAGGTAGTACGTCGTAATGAGACCAACAGGGCTTCTAGAGAGAATTGCCGAGAAACGATCCATACCTGGGGTATTGTCGTTCACCGCCTCGATGCAACTTCTCTATATGAACTCTGTCGCCGAGGAATTGTGCCAGGAATTGCTTCGCACGCGGCTGGCGAAGGGTGAAACTCTTGAGGGGAATGGTGGAACTCTTGAGGGTACAGGTGACCACTCCAATGGAGTGCTTCCTTGTGAGGTTGAGGAGTTGTGTCAGGCGCTCCAGAAAGAAATGGGAAACCACGCCGATGCCACGGATGGAGATGGCGTGCAGTTACGCCGCGTCATTGGGGAAGCCAATTTTGCCGTGCTCCTCAGAGGATTTCTCATTCCCGGACCTGAGGACGATCAAGAGACTCGGTTCTTGATTTTAATGGAGAAACTTGGCCGGCGCACTCAGGTGCCGACGAGGGAGGCCAAGAGGCATTTTCATCTGACCAATCGTGAGCATGAGATTGTCAAGCATGTGGCAGACGGCCGGACCAATAAAGAGATCGCAGAGGCCTTGGAGATCAGTGAGCATACAGTGAAGGAGCATATCAAGCACATTTTGCGGAAAACCAATAGCGCTACGCGAACAGGAATCCTCGCTCAAGTCCTTCGGCATTCCTAGCAGTTCCCAAATTTCCCCACATCACCAAGGCGACCCGCCCCCCGTCGATCCTCTTCGTTTTTAGTAAAAGACTCTTAACCCGCCTTCCCGGAAAGCCACAGGTGCCCGTCCTTCTCGGTAATCCGCTACGGAGGTGGATAAAGCCATGGGGCTCCACACTCGAAACAGCTGGCTCATTCCTCGTGGTTTTTCACATCCTGGCTGCCTTGAATTTAAGAAAAGAATAAAAGGATAATTCTTACATTCCTTATCCAGACAATGCTCCTGCATGGCATCGTTCTGAATGAGGGAAGGGGTCAGTTCCTGTCACTGATGAACTGAGAAAGTAAGCACGCACGGGGAATCTGGAAGCTTAGAAAGGAAGAAAGATGGCGGAGGAGCGCGTGACATCATCTGATGATTTGGAACAGCTTGAAGCCCTTCGTAACGGGGATGAGAGGGCTTTTGCCTCACTGGTTGATCGGTACTATGGCTCTCTCCTTCGGTTGGCCATGGCCTATGTCCCCAGCCGGGCCGTGGCCGAGGAAGTCGTCCAAGAAACCTGGGTAGGGGTTTTGGAGGGCCTGTCGCGCTTTGAAGGCCGCTCATCTTTGAAAACCTGGATTTTCCGAATCCTCACCAATCGGGCGAAGACCCGGGGCCAACGGGAAAGGCGGTACGAACCCATGGGGCTTGGCGGGGACTCGGGAGATAACCTAGACGGCCCCGCTGTCGATCCAGATCGGTTTCTCAAAAGCGGGTATTTTGTCGATCACTGGGTATCGCAGCCGAATGCCTGGGAAGACGAGACCCCTGAACGGCTTCTTCTCTCTAAAGAAACCCGTGCCCAGATTGAGAAAGCCATAGAAGCCTTGCCTCCCACCCAGCGTCAGGTCATCACATTGCGAGACATTGAAGAGGTAAGTTCCCAAGAAGTCTGTAACATTTTGGATATCACCGAGACCAATCAACGGGTCCTGCTCCATAGGGCACGATCCAAGGTACGCCGGACCTTGGAGCCATATATGGAAGGACAAACGGGACGGACCTGATGGACGGAACAGTAAAAGAAAAGATCATGGATTACCTGGCTGGAAAGCTAACCTGCAAGGAGGTCACCGAGGCTGTGACGGAGTACTTGGAAGGAACCTTCACCTTTTGGGAACGGGTTCGATTCCAAATGCACCTGGGGATGTGTGTCGGGTGCCGGAATTATTTGCGCCAGATAAAGCAGACCATTCGAACCTTGGGCAAGTTGCCAACGGAGCCCATCCCACCCGATGTGAGAGAAGAACTCCTTCGGCGTTTTAGGAATTGGAAGAAAGGGTAAAAACCCCCAAGTAAAGTCCTCTCGCACGCTAAAAGATTTGATTGGTAAGCCCCTCCCCTTATCCTCTCCCGGAACAATTCAGTAGGAGGGATTCCCACCGGGGCAAATATATGCTATTGCGCCTTCTTGGATGAAAGGAGCCGAGGATATGTCACTGACGAATTCGACGATGCTGAAGCTGAACACTCTGTTGCCCCACTTTAATTTACCTGATGTGGTCTCCGGAGACATGATTTCGCCTGACACGTTTTCGGGGAAGAAAGGCCTTTTGGTGATGTTCATTTGCCGGCATTGCCCGTATGTGGTTCACGTCAAAGAAGAGTTGGCGCGGATTGGCCAGGATTATTCTGCCAAGGATTTTGGCATCGTGGCCATCAGCAGCAATGACGCGAAAAACTATCGGGACGATAGCCCTGACCAGCTCAAGGCTATGGCTCATGAGTTAGGGTTCACGTTCCCCTTTTGCCATGACGAAAGCCAAGAAGTGGCGAAGGCGTTTACCGCCGCGTGCACACCGGACTTTTTTCTCTTCGATCAGGAGCGAAGGCTGGTGTATCGAGGGCAGTTGGATGATAGCCGGCCCGGGAACAACAAACCCGTGACGGGGAAAGATTTGCGGGCGGCTCTCGATGCGGTCTTAAGCGGGCAGCCGGTGAATCCAGACCAGCGCCCCAGCGCGGGCTGTAATATCAAGTGGAAGCCCGGCAATGAACCATCTTATTCCTGATTGACTGCAAAGAATTTTGCCTATGGCCAAGTGGATGGCCTCTACATGCATGGGCCGTGGAAGCGATCAGGAGGCTGGATCATGCGGTACGAGTGAATAGCGCTTATTGGGTTGGTGCCTTTTTAAATACGATGTCTCCAAAGTAGGCGACCGCTGACTCCTGAGTATTGTCTGTGTCGGTCATGATGGCCACCCCGGAGATGTTCGGAGGCTCTTCACCGAAGGCCTTCTTGTAATCTTCGAAGACGTTGTGTTCTTCCGTGACCCATTGGTTGAGCTTTTCCCCACCGCTTTGGGTCACGATCATTTGGACCCGATCAGTGTACGGGTTGGGCACGACGGTGCCAACCGGGCTTTTGGATTCCCAAATGTAATTGATGGCCCCAATCGGTGGATATTGGCCATAGGCGAATTTGATCAACTCAAACTTCACCTTTTCAAAAAACCCGACGCTGCTGCTGTCGTATTCAAAGGTGATGTAGATGCGGGCGGGGTAGTCGTCTCCGTCTTTGCTGCTGACATCACCGTTTTTCAGAATATTTTCCACCTTCCACCGCCACTGAATGATGGGATACTCCTTGGGATCAATCGTGATCTCCCGTGTCAAGCCCGAGGAGGACTGATTGCTCACGGCCTTCACCACCACGGCCTCGCCGTTCTCTACTAAGGCGTACTGAGTGTGCTCCTTGATCTTTTCAAAGATTAAGGGCTTCCAGCCATCGGGAAATGGCCCGCCGGGCTGGGCTGCTGAAAATTTCCCCACCTCTAAAATGGTTTCGGGCATGGCAAGAACCAGCCAAGGCAGGCTCAGAAGGCCGAGCAGCAGTCCACCTGTCAGGACCGTTTTATACATTGTCGCTCTCTTCCGTTTCATAGTGCGTCCTCCAGTTTTCTGATTCCGCAATTTTGTTTTCTCCTCTTACAAAAGGGAGAGGAAGGATTGAGGAATTCCTGTATTATTTCGGTGATTGGGTCCGCTATCGTGCCCATGCAAAAAGTTTACGCAGAAATTTTTTCTTGCCCTCGGTAAAAGTCGTTTTCCGCCAGGCATTGGCGACCCTTTTGATAACCTCGGCTTGGGTAGGATAGGGATGGATGGTGCCGGTGATGGTACTTAACCCCAATCCCCCTTTCATGGCCAAGGTGAACTCGCTGATCATATCCCCGGCATGAGCCGCCACGATCGTGGCCCCCAGGATTTGGTCCGTGCCCTTCTTCACATGAACCCGGGCAAACCCTTCATCCTCGCCATCCAAAATAGCGCGGTCCACTTCATCCAGCTTGAAGGTGAACGTGTCTATTTCGATCCCCTTTTCCTTCGCCTGCGTTTCATACAGACCCACATGAGCGATCTCGGGTTCCGTAAAGGTGCACCAGGGAATAATTAAGGAGTCCGTGCTTGCGTAACCCAGCCCTAATGGATGTGGGAATAAGGCATTTTGGATGATGATCTGGGCCATGGCGTCGGCGGTATGAGTGAACTTGAAGGGAAAGCAAATATCCCCACCCGCAAAGATCCGCGGGTTGGTGGTCTGTAGTCTCGTGTTCACCTTCACCCCAGACTGTGGATTGTACTCCACCCCAACCGTCTCTAATCCCAACCCCTCGACGTTGGGAGCCCGGCCGATGCCGACCAGGATTTCATCGACCACCAATTCCATTTTCCCGCCATTCATGTCGTAGTGGACGACCTTTTCTTTTCCTCGTGTTTCTACGCGGGTGACCCTGGAGTCGAATACGAAGCAGACCCCATCTTTCGCCATCTGCGCTTGCACGATCTCCGCGGCATCGGCATCTTCGCGGGGAAGAATGTGGTCGGTTTTCTCAAAGAGACAGACTTGACTTCCAAACCGGCTAAAGGATTGAGCCATTTCACAACCAATCGGGCCTGCGCCAACCACGGCCAGTCTCGGAGGTAGCTCGGTGAGAGTGAAAATGGTTTCGTTCGTGAGGTACCCGGTTTCTTCCAACCCCGGAATAGGGGGAGCCGCGGCACGGGCACCGGTGCAAATCGCGGCCTTCGCAAATTTCAGGGTTTTTCCATTCACTTGGACGGTGTCGGATCCGGTAAATCGGCCCGACCCCACAAAGACATCCACGCCAAGTTTTTTGAATCGGTGGGCGGAGTCGGTATGACTGATTCGGGCTCGCAGTTTGCGCATGCGAGCCATGGCAGCACCAAAATCTCTTGTAATTCCATCAGGAATGTGGAGGCCAAACTCGCTGGCTCCACGGACCTCCGCCCAGGCCCGGGAGGCCCGAATGATACCCTTGGACGGGACGCACCCCACGTTCAAGCAATCCCCGCCCAAGAGATGCCGTTCAATCAAGGCGACCTTCGCCCCGAGAGCCGAGGCGACCGCAGCAGTGACAAGCCCAGCGGTGCCGGCCCCGATGACCACGATATTGTACCGACCGGAAGGCTCTGGGTTGACCCAAGTGGGCGGATGCACGTTATTCACCAACTCCCGGTTAAATTCATCCATGGGAAGAACTTCCACTGGTGAACCGGTGTGGCTTGATGTCTCCATAGTTTGTCCCTTGCTCAAGAGGTTAGCTTGTTCTTGATGGATAGTAGAGTGTGGCAGAGTCGAGACCGGAGGTCCAATTTTACGCTGTCTTCCTTCCGGAAAACTTGCGATAGGCAATCGGCAACAAGGCCAACAGGCCTAACAGGCTGAAAGCCAGGAGAACGGGAGGCGAAGCAATTTCTCCCAGAGAATTAATGGTGCCGAGTTGGCGGCCGGCAAAGGCAAAGACGAAGCTGCCCGGGATGATCCCAATTGAGGTGGCGACGACGTAGGTGCCCAAGTTCACGCGGGTCAACCCCGAGACGAGGTTCACTAAAAAGAAGGGGAAAGCTGGAATCAGCCGCAACGTCATCAAGTAACTAAAGGCATTTTTGGCGAACCCTGCTTGAATGGGCTCAAGGCGATTTCCGAATTTTTGCTCCACCCAATCCCGGAGTAGGTACCGTGCAACGAGAAATGCCAGGGTCGCTCCGGTTGTGGCTCCAATGTTGACGAAGAGAGTACCCAGTAAACTGCCGAACAGGAACCCTCCGGCTAATGTCATGAGTGCCCCGCCAGGCAACGAAAAGGCCGTTTGGACTATGTAGACCAAAATAAAGATGGCGACTGCGGCACCGAAATTGGCCTCCGTATAGGCCAGGAGGTTATCCCGGTTTGCCTTAAGGGCGTCGAGTGATAAATATTGGCCCAGATCAAAATAAAAAAATGCGGCGATGCCCGCTCCCAAGATGAGCGCCAGGACAATCTTTCCCACGGGGCTGGATGGGGTTTCAGTTGTAGGTGCCGGTGTGTTAGTCATGGTGGACTCCGTCACGTGTGTGCTCATAAATTTGCTCATTATTCATAATTCATATCTTTTTGGTTTGGGTTGT
>JACZVJ010000178.1 GCA_022572725.1 Nitrospinota bacterium
AGGGAGTTTTGCCAAATCATCTTTTAAATCAGACTCCAGCTGAACCAAATCAGCCCCCAGTTTCTCCAAAATGATTCTGCCAATGCCAGAAACCGCCTCCCAAGTTATTTTTTGTTGAACGGTCGTGCCTCCTATGAACGGAATGTTCCCGGCGGAAAGTTGAAAGGTTTCCTAATGCTTAACAATATGACTGATATTGATTATTATACCCAGGGAATTTACTTCCCCAATACCGTCACGGGTGGAGGTTCGCTCGCTGCATTTGTGGTTCCCGGCCAACCCTTTTCTGTCTATGGGGGACTTGCCTTTGCTTTTGATGTTAATCCCACTTAAACGGTGTGGGCAGCGATCTATCCAGGGCCTACCCTTTTAAGTGAACGGGGTTTACCTAAATCGGGCATTTGAGCAGAAGGAGTTTGAGGAGAGTGCGGATTTCAAAGGTTTATACCAAAACCGGTGATGGAGGGCGGACACGACTAGCGGGTGGTCAGGAGGTTTGGAAGGATACCATCCGAGTAGAGGCCTATGGAACGATTGATGAGCTTAATTCGGTCATGGGGCTTGTGCGGGTGTTTAATAGAGAGACGGTTGATTTTAACGCTTCTGACAATCGATTAGAAAAACATGGGAAATGGATTCAAAATAAGCTGTTTGATGTCGGAGGGCTTTTGGCTACTTCTCCAGGACAAGAGTTTAAAAACATGCCCCAAGTGAATGAGGAAGATGTGTTGTATCTTGAACGTTTAATAGATGACTGCCAACAGGATTTAGCTCCCTTAAAGGAATTTATTTTGCCGGGCGGTGGAAGGGTTTCCGGCTTTCTTCATCAGGCCCGGACCATCTGCCGCCGGGCTGAACGGATATGTGTAAGATTAGCCAGGGAAGAGGAGGTCAATCCATCCATTATCCGGTTCTTGAACCGACTGAGTGACACCTTATTTGTTTTGGCGCGATGGGTGGCAAAGACTGGGGGAGAGCCTGAGTTTTTGTGGGAACGGGAGACGTAAAAAAGATAGTTGGCCTAGGGGCTGGCGTCCTTATCCTTTTGGTGGGGTTATTTTTCTGGAATAGGGATTTCGCTGGGCCTCGTGTTTTGGATGACCCGAGAGCCATCGAGGCCATAACGTTAGTTCAAAACCATCCTGCCCGCCAAGCTCCAACCCTCAAGGAAGCTATCACGGATCTTGTAGATGATATGAAAGCTCGTGGGAAAGGGGTCTACATGGGTGATTGGCGGGTGGCGGCCCAGGGGCCGGATACCTATGTCGTGAGTGTGCTGATTCGAGAAAAAGGCTTTGCCGAGTGGATCGAACGAGATTATGCCTGGAGAGTCAATGTGAAGGAGAAAGCCTTGTCCGTCATTACGTTACCGGCCACGCATTTGATGCCGTTTCACGAGCTCCCTCCGCTCCCGCATGATTCGGATCTTTCTTCTCTCCACTCCGTCACTCCGAAGGAATCGAGACTTGGATGAATCCATTTTCCACTCTAACCGGATAGCTTGGAACTCTCCATTCCTCGGCTGGATTCTTCACCCGATGGCCAGTGCGCACGTTGAATTTCCACCCGTGCCAAGGGCATTCCACCACTTCCCCATCCAGTGTCCCATCTCCCAATGGTCCTCCAGCATGCGGGCAGGTATTGTCCAATGCAAAGATTTCACCCTCCACGTTGAACAGCGCCACACCGTGGCCTCCTTCTAACTCGATGGACAGGGAGGTACCCGGTTCAAGATCAGAGACCTTAATGGTGTCCATAAATTTCACGAAAGAGGACCCTTTCCCCTGCGTTGACGGGCAAATAAGTGAAAAAGTGTAACAATCCGATCCCCCTGCCGCAAGGGTAGGAAGGTCAATAGGGGCAATGGAAAGACCGTATTGATTCCCTCCATCTCCTGATGTTATACAACAATGGGGTTGGACCTACCGGTAGCGGTTTTGTTTGTTTTGTAGCTGGAGCTTCGCCTACATGGAGATGACTTTGCTGTTAAACGCCACCTATGAACCTCTGCGAGTGGTTCATTGGCATAAGGCCATTACACTGCTGTGGCAAGGCAAGGTTGAGGTTTTGGAATTTCATGATCGGGATATTCACGGGGTGACCATTACGATCAAGTTGCCCTCTGTCATGCGACTCTTGAAGGTGATCAAACTGAGGTCGACTCACCGTGCTGTCAAGTTCTCCCGCATCAATATTTTCACCCGCGATCGTTACACCTGCCAGTACTGTCAAAAGCGGTACCGGACAGAAGAACTCACCTTCGACCATGTGATCCCAATCGCCAGGGGGGGTAAAAAAACCTGGGAGAACATTGTGACGGCCTGTTGGCGATGTAACAATAGGAAAAGCGGCCAGATGCCCGAAGAAGTTGGCCTGAGGCTCAAGAAAAAACCGGAAAAACCCAAGTGGACACCAACCCTCACATTGATGATCGGTATCCGAAACGCGCCCGAAAGCTGGAGAGACTACCTCTATTGGCATGTGGAATTGGATACCGATGAATGATGTCCCACTTTTGGGACTTGGCACCCTGCTCCATGGGGGATAGCTCCAGTTCTGCTCTTCCACCCAACCACGATTTCATTCAGCACCTTTCCTGTTGCAATCTTTGGTATCCCTTGTTGAAGAGAGAGTCGGCAATTTACCGCAAAAGAATAGTGTACGGCTGATACCGTGTCACAAAGCTAGAAAGAGGTGAGAGTGATGACTGGCAACCCTGGTTTCCAAGTTTCGCTGGATGTCATGGGCCGACTCTGTTTGGTGATTGGGGGTGATGATGAAGCGGCGGAAAAAATTTCCCGTTTGTTGGAGGCCGGTGCCAAGATGGTTGTCGTGAATCCAACCCTCAATGACACCCTTCGGAAACTCACCGCCTCCGGTAAGGTGATCCATCGGGGAAGACGATTCCGATTAACCGATACTCAAGGGGTGGTTTTGGTTCTCAATACGCTCCGGGAGGAGATCGATCTTGCAAAATCTCTCTATGAGTTGGCAAAAGCCGAGCGGTTTCTGGTTTGGTCTATTGACCAGCCGGAGGTCTCCACCTTCATGATGCCGGCTGTGGTGGCCCGGGGGCGGCTTCGCTTGGCCATCAGCACCAGCGGCGCCTCGCCCGCCTTGGCGGGTGTGTTGCGCCAGCAATGCGAACCAGTGTTTGACGAGAACTTTGTGCAATTTTTGGATTGGCTTGCGACTCTTCGCGAAGAATTGCGTGAAAAGGAACCGAGTGAAATACGCCGTCGTGAAAAACTGCAAGAGGCATTGGACGGGTTTCAGTTGCTCGGGAAGCTGGAGTACCCAAAGTCCTGGATGGCCGCGATGGAGAAAGGTCCTTCAACATCATAGGAGGAGTGGTCGAGGATGGTACTGTTGGAATTCAGCATGTCGCCGTTGGGAAAAGGGGAGAGCGTTGGGAAATATGTGTCACGCTCTTTAGCGATTATTGACAGGAGTGGGGTGGACTATCGGCTCAATCCGATGGGAACGGTGTTGGAGGGGGAGTGGGATGAAGTATTTGGGGTGGTAAGGCGGTGTTATGAGCGAATGAGGAAAGATTGCAGCAGAATTTCCTGCACGATCAAGGTTGATTACCGAAGGGGGCATACTGGCCGGTTGGGGGGAAAAGTGGCGAGCGTGGAAAAGCGACTCAAGCGAAAACTGAAAACGTGAGCCAACCTAGGAGCCTGTCCAAGATTAGACGGATCTGCTGCGGTTGTGCTGGATTTGGTCAGATCTTCCGATCCTTTTCGTTCAATAGGCCCCACTATTCGCCTCAAACGATCGAAAAATCTGACTCA
>JACZVJ010000081.1 GCA_022572725.1 Nitrospinota bacterium
CTAGGAGGCTGTCCGAGATTAGTGATCGTCACGAGGTTGTGTCGGGTTGAGTCAGATTTTTCGATCGTTTGAGGCGAATAGTGGGGCCTATTGAACGAAAAGGATCGGAGAATCTGGCCAAATCCGGCGCAACCGTAGTAGATCAATCTAATCTCGGACAACCTCCTAGGTGCGGCGAAAGGGAGAAGGGGGCTTTCTGATCGTGGTGGATCGGGGAAAAAATGGTCAGTCGTCCAGCGAGAAGGCCATTGAGGCTGAAACTTCTGGTCCTTCCATGGGTATCCCTGCCTTGGTGGTTTCCGGCTTTTTGGGGGCGGGCAAGACCAGCCTCGTCCGACATTTGCTTGGAGAGGCCCAACAGACCGGGCTCCGTCTCGCAGTTGTTTCCAATGAGTTTGGCGAACTGGGAATCGATCAAGCCTTATTTGGGAAGGATAACAGCAATGGGTATGTTGAACTTGAAGGGGGATGCGTCTGCTGCAAGCTTTCGGATGAATTGCTCAAAACCCTTCAAGAGCTTTGGGAGCGAGTCCGGCCGGACCAGGTCATTGTGGAGACATCGGGGGTCGCGCTTCCCTTTGACACCGTCCTCAACTTCTGGCGAGAGCCCGTTTCCCAATGGGTTGGTGATTGCGTGGCGGTGGTCGTGGTCAACGCCGAGCAGCTTGCCGATGAGCGAGACCTTGCCGGGACCTTTGAGCAGCAAGTGTCCTCAGCCGACCTTTTGATTTTGAATAAGGTGGACCTTGTGGAATCACAGGCCTTTGAGCGGTTGGAGGCCCTCCTTGGTCAAATGGCTCCCGGAACCCCGATCATTCGATCCATGAATGCCACCGTGGATCCTGAAGTGTTATTTCCCCCTGACCCGCAGGGAATCCGCAAAGCCTCTTATCGTAAAGCGACTAAGTCCTCTCCCCATCAACATGAGGTCTTTGAGTGTGAAGAGATTGTGGTGGAGAAGGGTGGTGAACCTTCCGCTCTTATTGAACGGATTCGGGCGATGGGGAGCCTACGGGTGAAGGGCTTTGTGGAGACCTCAGAGGGGATCCGTCTGGTCCAAGGCGTGGGACCACGTATTGACCTCGTGCTTCCTCCTGTCAGTCCGCCGCTAGACCTCATGGGCCGACTGGTGGTCATCCGGCGGAGCCCCCGCCAAAATGTGACCCATTAGGAAATCCTTCCTGCAATTCTTACTCCCTCCCCTTCTTTTGATCCCGACCCTTTTCCCCTGTGAGATGATGTAAAAGGACGATGTTTGATTCCCTGGCCGGAACTTATCTAGTCGATGGGTTGGGTGAAAAGGTGAGGAGAGCCTTTTTCCAGTTGTTCCTTGGTGGCTGGATCCAATTGGGTTTGGTAGAGAGTTTTTGCTTTTGCCAATCGCTCGATATCCAGATTTTTGACGCCTCGGAGGTTGGCGCCCTGCAAATTGGTTCCTGTCAGCGAGGCGCCCTGCAGGTTGGCTTCGGAAAGATCGGCACCGATGAGCAACGCTTCCCGAAGGTCCGTCAAGTGCAGGGTAGCCTTTGAAAGGTTACTCTGGCTCAAAATGGCCCACGGGAGGGAGGTGCGAGTGAGGTTGGCTCCGGAAAGGTCGGCTTCTGCCAGGTGGGCACGAATGAGACCGGAACTACTGAGGTCCGCTCTCACCAAGGTGGCTTTGGTCAGGGTCGCCTTGATCAAATTGGCTTCGATGAGGTCGGCTTCCATCAGGTTGGCTCCTGTCAAATTCGCCTCCTCAAGGTTGGCTCTGACCAAGTAGGCGTCGGATAAGTCGGCACCCGCCAAGTCGGCTTTGCTCAGGTCGATTCTGGTGAAATCGTACCCGGATAGGTCTGCCTCGCGTAAGTCGGGCTGGACTTCAGGTCTTGTCCTTCTAAACCTGTTCCATACCTCCAGGCCTTGGAGAAGCAGATTTAGGTGTTCCTCGTTGGCCATAGCGTGATCATTACCAAAAAGAGAGAGGGATTTTCCGGGCTCATCATCGCGGTGTTGCCCCTCTTGTGGTTCAGGTTCCTAGATCGGAGGGTGGGTGAAAGACCTGCATGATTCGCTGGGAGAGGGGTCAACTCCCTGCACCTCCATGACACTTCCCTATGGTGGTTCCATTCAGAGCCGATCAGGAATTTGAGGGCGGGACACCGTTGAGACAGAGGGGTATGGCAAAAATACGGATTGTTGCCCACGGAACTGGGCAGGAGGGATGAGTGAAGGACTTGAGATTTACCGCTTCTTTAATCCCAATTCCGCTTCTTTAAATATTTCAAAAACTCGGAATCAGGACTGAGAATCATGGTGGTATCTTTCGCAAAGGTCTTTTTGTACGCTTCCATGGACCGCATAAACGCGAAGAATTCTGGGCCTTGCTTATAAGCAGTCGCATAGGCTTTGAAGGCTTTCGCATCTCCTCCTCCACGGATTTCTTGGGCTGTTTTGTAGGCCTCAGCTAAAAGTATCTCCCGGTCTTTTTCGGCTTCAGAGCGAATTTTTTGGGCTTCCTCCTCTCCTTCGGCTCGGTACTTTTTGGCTTGCCGTTCACGCTCGGCGGTCATTCTCTGAAAGATGGCTTTTTCGTTTTGCTCGGGGAGGTCCACCCGTTTGATTCGGACATCCAGCACTTCCAGGCCATAGACTCCCGCTTTCTCGTTGGACCGTTTCGCCACCTCGGACATAACCAGGAGACGATTAGCAGAGACGATATCCGCGAGATCGTGACGTCCAAGTTCGACCCGAAGTTCGGAATAAATGATGTCGTCTAATCGCAAAAGGGCCCCACGTTGGGTTCCAAAGGCTTGATAGACCTTCAAAGGATCCACAATACGCCATTTGGCAAAGTTATCGATAAGGATGGTCTTTTTGTCCCTGGTGATGACCTCTCGAGCGGGAACATCATAGTCGAGTAATCGTTTATCGAAATATATGACGTCATCCATAAAGGGAATTTTCATCTTGAGACCAGGTTCCATATGCGTCCGTTGGGGCTTTCCAAATTTGACGACAATGGCCGTCTGAGTGAGGTCCACGATGAAAAATGGTGACACCCCCATGAGGAACAAGACCCCAACTACCCCAAGAATGCCCAGTAGCAAATTTCGTTTACTCATGGCGTGTTCCCCCCTCTTTGAAGCCGGTCAAGGGGTAAATACGGCAGCACGTTTGCCCCTGCCTCTTTATCAAGAATGACTTTCGTCACGTTGGCGAGCACCTCTTCCATCGTTTCGATATAGACCCGTTTGCTAATCACGTCCTTGGCTTGTTTGTATTCCTTTAAAGTCTGGAGAAAATGGCTAGCCTCCCCTTCAGCCCTGGCGATCCGGGCCTGAGCATACGCTTCCGCTTGATTGACATCTTGAGCTGCTTGCCCCTTGGCTTTCGGGATGAGGTCATTCCGGTAGCCATGGGCCTGGTTGATCAGCTTTTCGCGGTCTTCTTTGGCGCTTGCCACGTCCTTGAAAGCGCCCGCGACCTGGTCAGGTGGGTTCACGTCCTGGAGTTGGATGGTGGCAACCTTCACTCCTCCTCCGTATGAGTCCAAAATGCCCTGCAGAAGATCTTGTGTGCTGTTTTGAATTTCGGCTTTTCCAGTGGTTAAGGCCGCATCGATTTCGCTTTTGCCGATGACCTCCCGCATGGAGGCCTCTGCGGCCTTGAGAATGGTTGGCTCAATACCGTCTACATTGAACAGGTAATCCCGGGCGTTGGCGATTTTGTACTGGACGATAAATTCTACGGACAAAATGTTCATGTCTCCCGTCAGCATGAGGGCTTCTTGAGGGACAAGCCGTGTTCGACCACGCCGGTCAGTCCGGAAGCCAACCTCGACGCGATGCAGTTTTTCCACTTGGGGGGTGAGGACCGTTTCCAGGAACGGAATTTTGAAGTTGAGGCCAGGACCCTCGGTACGAACCACGTCGCCAAACCGCTTGACCAGTCCCACTTCGGCTGGTTGAACGGTGTAGAACGATTGGGAAAGAACCAGCAAACCAAGGACGATCACAATGATCGTCCCGATTCCACGCGTGGGCATAAATCGCCGAAATAGCTCCTGACCTTTTTTTAAGATTTCATCGAAGGGATCTTGACCGCTTCGTCCCGTCGGATCTTTCGGTTCCCAAGCCATAGAATCTCTCCTTATTTCACAGACCTGCTAGTGATTGTGCGTAGGGAATTTGGCATCACCGTAGCAGAAATACAGGCCATAGGCAACATCGAATGCCCGGACCTCACGGGCGGTAGACCCAAACCCCGGTGAAAAGACAGATTTGTTCTGGCGATTCGCCATGGGAGAAAGGTGCCAGTTTCCCGTCCTTCTTTTTGGTGTGTCATTACGAGATTTTTTGGGTTATGGTGGTGAGTAGGTTGGTGGAATTGTCGAATGTTGCGAGAAGAATGGGATCTACATTGGAGATGAATGATTGCCGAAAAGGGGAAGATGTTTCGGACCTTCTGCTTAGTTTGAATGTGTAGGGTTGAACGTGCAGGGCCAATCCCTTGGAATATAGAACCATCTTCTTGATCATCCCTAGTCCTATGGATACAATAGCCCCCTTTTCCGCCATAATTCCCCCGTATACTCCTGGGTGTAACGGTCACGGTCAAGTAGAATAGGCGCTACCTCCCTAGGTGGGTGCGTGGGGATTTCTGTACAACCCTGCCAAATTGGCCTTCAACGTTGAAGCGGGAATACTGGACTGTTCTTGAATTAGGAGGATCGATCTGTGGATGTTGAAAATGCGGTCATTCTGTTTTCTTTGGTATCTGGCGTGACGGGTATTGCCTATGGGGTGTACCTGGGTTTTTGGGTGCTTCGACAAGAGGCCGGAAACGAAACCATGCAGAAAATTGCCTTAGCCATTCAAGAAGGGGCCAGTGCGTATTTAAAACGCCAGTACCGGACCGTGGGGATGGTGGCAATCGTGATGTTTTTTATTCTCTTGCTGGTCTTTGATCTCCTCACGGCGATGGGCTTTTTGGTCGGAGCTGTAGCCTCAGCCACCGCCGGCTTTGTGGGAATGGTTATTGCCGTCAGGGCTAATGTGAGGACCGCCCATGCGGCCTCAAGCGGGTTGAAGCCGGCGCTCAATGTGGCATTTCGGGGTGGTGCCGTGACGGGGTTGTTACTGATTGGTTTGGGGCTCGTAGCGTTGGCGGGTTTCTACGCCATTGCCAAGGGAATCGCAGGTCCTGAGAAAGCGGTTCATGCTCTCATTAGTCTTGGGTTCGGGGGCAGCTTGATCTCAGTCTTTGCTCGTGTGGGTGGTGGCATTTTCACGAAGGCGGCAGACATCGGAGCAGATTTGGTTGGGAAAATTGAGGCCGGAATTCCCGAGGATGACCCCCGCAATCCCGCCGTCATTGCCGATAATGTAGGGGATAACGTGGGGGACTGCGCGGGCATGGCTGCAGACTTGTTCGAGACCTATGCGGTGACGATTGTGGCGGCCATGGTCTTGGCGTTCAGTCTCTTTCCCGGGCAAATAGAACCGGTGCTCTACCCACTGGTGTTAGGAGGAGTGACCATTTTTGCGACTATTCTGGGGACCCTTTTTGTAAAGGTCGGCCCAGATGGGGCCATCATGTCCGCCTTGTACAAGGGGTTGTTTGTCAGTGGTGGCCTGGCGGCGGTCGCATTTTATCCTGTCACGACGAGTATGTTGGATGGCATTGGAGGAGTATCTGGGGTGAGCTACTTTTTTGCTGCTCTCATAGGCTTGGTGGTGACGCTGGCTCTGGTCTTCATCACGGATTATTACACCTCAACTCGTTATTCGCCGGTTCAAGAAATTGTCAAAGCTAGCGAGACAGGCCACGCCACCAATATTATTGCGGGTCTTGCGGTCGGGATGCAGTCAACCACCTGGCCAGTGGTCGTAATCGGTGCAGGCATTTTGGCTAGCTTTTTCCTCTGCGGAGGTGCTGAGCAAGGGGGGCTGTATGGAGTGGCGGTGGCGGCTGTCTCAATGCTGTCGATGGCCGGCATTATCGTCGCGATTGATGCGTTCGGCCCTATTACAGACAATGCTGGCGGTATTGCCGAGATGTCCAAATTGGGTCCCAACATTCGTAAAATCACTGACGCCTTGGATGCCGTTGGCAATACCACCAAGGCTGTCACCAAGGGCTATGCCATTGGGTCAGCGGGATTGGCCGCCATCGTGCTGTTTGCCGAATATGCCCGTGTCGCAAGAGGGGGATCCCAAGTCATTGATTTCAATCTCTCAAATCCCCTGATTCTCGTTGGATTGTTCCTCGGCGGCATGCTTCCCTTTATTTTTGGTTCCTTGTGCATGAAAGCGGTTGGACAAGCCGGCGGGCTCGTGGTTGAAGAAGTCCGACGTCAGTTTAGGGAAATCAAGGGCATCATGGAGGGAACGGGGAAGCCGGAGTATGGCACCTGCGTGGACATCGTGACGAAAGCCGCTCTTCGAAAAATGCTCGTCCCGGGACTTATTCCGGTTATCGCCCCGATTTTGGTTGGATTTATCTTAGGACCCGCCGCTTTGGGTGGGGTTCTGGTTGGAAGTATCGTCACGGGGTTGTTTTTGGCGATCATGATGACTGGGGGAGGCGGGGCTTGGGACAATGCCAAAAAACTTATTGAAGAACAGGGAAAAAAGGGTACAGAACTGCACAAGGCGGCGGTCACTGGTGACACCGTGGGTGACCCCTTTAAGGATACGGCTGGTCCCGCTATTAATCCTATGATAAAAGTCATGAATATTGTGGCCCTTTTAATTATCCCCCTTATTGTGTCTCATTAAGGGAAGTGGGGGATTAGTCCAGTTGTAGGATTCCACCCTTGACGCCTAAAAAAATGCTACACTATTCTAACCTCACCGCGGGCTTTGCGGCAGAAGACGATTGTGGGTTTCCATTTAACTCCCTTTAACTCCCTGAGGAGGTGCCCCTATGGAGAAGCAGGAGCGTAAGTCCGAATCGAAGAAGGATCACTCGGCGAGTGATGACCAGGAGGTCAAACCCAATCCGAAGGTGATTGAAGCCGGGAAGAAGACGAAAGAAGAGATCGATAATTTGGTTGATGAAATCGATGAGGTGCTAGAGGAAAATGCGGAAGAATTTGTGAAGAACTATGTCCAAAAGGGAGGGGAATAACTCTCCATGACTCTTTCCCTTTATGGGTTCCCTTCTTCCTCTGTGAAATAGGTCTCTTCCGGCGCGGCATTCCTGTCGTTGCCTGATCACCATCACGCAAAAGTTTTTTCCCTTTCTTTAGACTGCTTCTTCGAATCCTGGTCTTCATCCAGTCTTTGACATTGGGAGTCCCCAGGAGGGAGGACTGGAAAGGGGTAAGGAAGTGGCTTTAGGGCCAACTATGCATATGTTAAGGGGGGTTGGGCTCCTGGCTGTGACCTCCTGGTTTGACAAGCATTCGGAGGGGTCATAGTATTTTCTTTGCTTTTCAGAAGGTTATGAATATTTGGGCAGCCAAGGGTGGCGAAGAGGGCCATGCTCCAGAAACAGTGGATCTTACGGGACATTGACCATCATCAGGCATTAAGCCTTGGCAAGGCTCTTTCCATTTCGCCCATTACGGCAACGGTTTTACTTGGGCGTGGGGTGGTCGGGCTTGAACAGGCTCGCCGCTGGCTGTCTCCATCAGACCTGAGTGGGCATGATCCGTTTCTTCTTCCGGATATGGAACGGGTGGTCGATCGCATTCATCGGGCCATTCTCAAAGGGGAACGGATGTGTTGCTATGGTGATTATGACGTGGATGGGATCTCTGCCGTGAGCCTCTTCCTGAAGTTTTTTCGCCAATTTGGGGCCCACGTTGTGGTGTATATCCCAGACCGGCACAAAGAAGGGTATGGTCTCAACGAAGGAGCGGTACGAAAGCTGGCCACGGATGGGGTGACGGTCCTGGTAACGGCTGATTGTGGTACGACTTCCCATGCGGAAATCGACCTGGCCGGGCGGTTGGGGATGGATGTCATTGTTATCGATCATCACCAAATCCAAGGTCGAGACCTTGGGGCACTGGCCCTTGTCAATCCCCAACGTGTTGACTCCCAGTATCCGTTCCCCGGGCTCTGTTCAGGTGGCTTAGCCTATAAAGTGGCTCAAGCCTATGCCATGAAATTTGGGGACCATGAAGTTCCGGTGGAATCCTTCCGCGATTTTGTGGCCCTCGCATCCATTGCGGATATGGTCCCTCTCCAGGATGAAAATCGGTTCCTCGTTCACGATGGGCTGATCCGCATGACCGAAGGTACCCGATGTGGGATCCGGGCCTTGAAACAATGTGTTGGTGTCGAGGGTGTGTGTACAGCCAGCACTGTGGGATTTCGACTTGCTCCTGTTATTAATGCTGCCGGGCGCTTGGCCCATGCCAAGGCTGGGGTGCAGTTACTCACGACTGAATCTGAACAGGAAGCCCTTGGGTTGGCCAGGGAATTGGAATTGTTAAATAATCAACGGCGAGATATCGAGCAGGGAATTTTCGAGGAGGCGAAGGACCTCGTCGAAAGGGCCGGGGAGCCATCAGCGATCGTTGTTGGCGCGCAGGGGTGGCACATGGGTGTTGTGGGTATTGTGGCCTCCCGGCTTGTAGAGCGATATCACCGGCCTTCCGTGGTGATTGCCTTCGATGGACAGGGTGTTGGACGGGGATCAGTTCGAAGTGTTCCTGGCCTCGATGTTTGTGAGGTGCTTGAACAATGTCGTGACTTCCTAGAAGGATTTGGCGGGCATCCGGCTGCGGCTGGGCTGACGATTCGTGAGGACCGACTCCTTGAGTTCCAGGAGAAATTTGTCGGTCTCGTAAACGGTGTCACAAAGCCTGGAATGAGAGTCCCGGTGCTCGAGGTGGATGCCCATGTGAGCCTCACCGATATTCACCTCGACCTCCTCCACGAGTTGAATCGACTGCATCCCTTTGGCATGGGGAACCCTGAACCGACATTTGTGGTGAAAGGGCTAAGGGTCCTGGAGAAAAAGACTGTGGGTCATGACCACCTCAAGCTGGTTGTTCGCCAGAATGGGTCCGTCCCCTTTGAAAGCATTGGGTTCCGAATGGGGAGCCTTGCCCAGACCGTGGTGTCAACTAGCCAACCCATCGATTTGGCCTTCATTCCTGAGCTGAACCGTTGGAGGGGCCTTGATAGGGTTCAACTGCGAATTAGAGATTTGAAGGTTAGCCAATAGAGCCACCGTTATGTCTCAAACGTTCGTCACCGAAATTGATCAGCTCGTTCAACAAATTCAGAGTTTTCATTTGGAGGCAGATGAGGAGCTCATTCGGCGAGCGTACGCTTTTTCCGCCAAGGCGCATGAGGGACAGATTCGGCGATCGGGAGAACCCTACCTCCAGCATCCCCTGGCTGTCGCTGGGATCCTGGCCTTTCTGAGGCTTGATGTGACTGCCATTGTGGCGGGGCTCTTACACGATACGCTCGAAGATACGTTGGCGACTCAAGAGGAGTTGGAAAAGGAATTTGGTGGTGATGTGGCCCGGTTGGTGGAAGGGGTTTCCAAAATTGGCCAGATTCCGTTCAGAACATACGAGGAAAAGCAGGCTGAGAATTTTCGAAAAATGGTCCTCTCCATGGCGGATGACATCCGCGTGGTCTTTATTAAGTTGGCGGATCGTCTCCACAACATGAGGACGTTGGGACATTTATCCGAAAGACAGAAAAAGCAAATTGCCCAGGAAACCCTGGAAATCTATGCACCGTTAGCGAATCGGTTAGGAATGAGCTGGATGAAGCAGGAATTGGAGGATTTGTGTCTCGAGCATTTAAAGCCCGATGCCTATGCGATGCTCAAGTTACATGTGGCCAAGCGGGATGAGGACCGCCAGGAGTATATCCAATCGGTCATCCGCATGGCTCAGGAGGCCTTGGTCTCTGCCGGTTTGCCTGGAGAGGTCCAGGGGCGTCCCAAGCATTTGTACAGCATTTTCCAGAAAATGGAGCGCCAAGCGATCTCGTTTGAAGAAGTTCATGATTTGGCCGCCATTCGAATAATTTCCGATTCCAAAATGTCCTGTTACGCGATCCTTGGATTAGTCCACTCACTTTGGCCACCGGTGCCTGGTCGCTTCAAAGACTATGTGGCAACCCCTCGAACGAATCTGTATCAATCCCTTCACACGACAGTCATTGGCCCGCAGGGGGAACATGTAGAATTCCAGATCCGAACCGAGGAAATGCACCGTCTTGCCGAATATGGTGTTGCTTCACATTGGCGGTACAAAGAGGTGGGGAAGGTCACGGAACGGGATGAAAGAACCTTTAGTTGGTTGCGGCAGTTTGTGGAATGGCACAAAGATCTTTCGGACAACCGTCAATTTATGGACTCGGTCAAGCTGGATCTCTTTCATGATGTGGTGTTCGCGTTCACCCCCAAGGGAGAGGTCAAGGAACTGCCTGTGGGTTCAACCCCCGTAGATTTCGCCTATTCGATTCACACGGAAATCGGCGATCATTGTGTAGGAGCAAAAGTCAATGGCAAGATCGTTCCACTTCGATATCGTCTCAATAGTGGTGACGCGGTTGAGATTCTGACCTCCCCTTCTCAGGTTCCCCATAAAGGATGGCTCAAGTTTGTTCGTACTTCCCGTGCCAAAGCTAAAATCAAACATTGGCTGAAAGTAGAAGAACAAAAGCGGGGGCTCGAGCTTGGCCGCCGCCTGCTGGAAAGGGAATTCCGCCGGCACAACCTTCCTTCTGCTCAAACCCTGAAGTCCTCTCGCCTCCTTCAAGCCGCTAAGGAAAGTGGGTTCGAGTCGATCGATGAATTGGCCAGGATGGTTGGGTATGGAAGAGTGTCGGCTGTTCAAATTGTCGGCAAGCTCCTCTGTCCTAGCCCGGGGGAGAATGAAAGTGGGGCCAGGGTATCCACCGAACCTTTATCAAGGAGGAAACCGGCCAGCAGAGAAGTGAAAGCTGTCAAGGTGGGAGGGGAAAAAGATGTCCTGATGCAGTTATCGAAATGTTGCAATCCGGTTCCTGGAGATCGAATCATTGGATATATTACCCGTGGGCGTGGCCTGACAATCCATTCCCTTGGGTGCCCCAACCTTGAGGCCCTGGATTATGAGAGGGATCGACTGGTTGAAGTGGAGTGGGACTCAGGAATTGAAGGAACGCACTCGGTGAAAGTATCAGTGCTGACCATTGATCGAACCGGCGTTTTGGCCAATGTCTCCTCAGCCATCTCCGGATCACAGGCAAATATCAGCCGTGCTGAGATTAGAACCAGGGAAGATCAAAAGGCTGCCCTGGATTTTGTCATTGAGGTCACTAATACTCTTCACCTCGATCGGACTCTTCAGGCCATCGAGCGGGTGGATGGCGTAATTACTGCAAAACGAATCAGGGCATGGCAGGAGTCTCGGCAGAGTGGTTAGGGGAATTCTATGGTGAGCTTGCTTCCCCGGTGGAGCTTTAGCTTTTTTGCCTCTCCTGCCCGGAGTTCAAGGACAGAAATAGCTTTCTCTCGGGGCCGGTACCGGGGGCAACTGTTGCCAAGTCTTTGGCAGATGGGGACATTATGTTCGATGTGCAAGACCGTTCCTTTTTTATCCAGCCACATAATGTCGAGGGGTATTTTGGTGTTTTTCATCCAAAAGGTCCAATGCCCCAATTCCTGAAAAACAAATAACATCCCCCGGTCAGGGGCTAGGGTAGTTCGAAACATCAGCCCCCTACTCCTTTTGTCAGGTGTATCCGCTATCTCAGCAAATATGGTGACCCCAGCTGGGGTCTGAATTGTGGCAAGTTCTGGTGCTAGGTGGAGGGGAGGACCTGGGGAAAAGGGAAGAACAGGGTGGAAAAGAGCCAGAAAGGTTGCGACAAAACTTACCAATCCAACAATGACCCATTTCCTCCACGCCCATGTTGAGAGTTGTGGGCAATTCAGGTTCATGAGTTGATGGTAAAAAGACCTGTTTGGTCTGTCAATCCCAATGAGCCGAAAAAACTGCAGGGACCGATTTTGGTTAAATTTTTATGGGCTTTAAGTGGCTTGAGTCCATACTTAACCGCCGTCTCGGCATGAATTCCCATTTTTGTGCCGTTCAAGCTCTGGTGCTTGGCCCGTTCCTGGCATCGGTGCCAAGTGGGCACGATTCGCTGGCGTTTGTATCAGGTAGCGGGTAAAGTGGTGCGGCGTGCGCGTGCGGTGATCGTAATCTTAAAAGTCCAACAATGGCTGTGGGGCTTGCCTGACGAAACCCGAACCTGATGCGCGAAAGCCGCCCAGGCCTAAGGGCGGAGGGGAGTCAGATGAAAGGGGAGAAAGCATAGAAAAAGGAAGCAGTCTGTCCAGGAGGATCAGACCGGTCAGCGGCAAGGCAGACCGTTGGTAGCCAATTCGGCTTCAGAAAGAACCTTGGCCAGGCGAACTTTTTGAGGCCGGAGGAACGGGGCTTCCTCCACTGGGTTCCCGCTGACCAAATCCATCGTGGATTTTGGGTCAATTCGCTGCCTTGACGACTTCTCTTCCACCTTCTATAATGTACCTTTTGCGGGAATTGACGTATCTCAAGATTCTTTTAAGCATAAATTTATAGTTAAGGCTAGGCCTGTTCCTCGATCACGAAAGCAGCCGCTGGAATTAAGTGTGTGTGCCTTGATTCGCCAGGTATCGTATCCCGCCATTTATTTTTATCTTTCCCCTTAACTTTTGATGGCTTAAGAAAAAAACCGCTGTGTAGAGCACGCAAGGGGCAGGTACCCAAGTGGACAACGGGGGCAGACTGTAAATCTGCTGCCAACGGCTTCCAAGGTTCGAATCCTTGCCTGCCCACCAAAATTTGTAAGTGACTAGACATTCTTCTTTTGGATTTTTGGAATTGAAATTGGGATTGGGGAGAGTAGGGAAATCTAACTAAGTGTTCCCTTCAGGTCTAATTGGTTCATGAATTAAGGAAAAATTTTTAAGGCCAAGGCCTGGAAGATGGGGGTGGATAAAGGATCGCTTTGGATAAAGGTTTTTAGAATCACCAATCTATTTTGGGTTGCTGGAATCAGATATTGAAATTGCAAGAGTGAATTGGCGGGCGTAGCTCAGGGGTAGAGTTCCAGCCTTCCAAGCTGGCTGTCACGGGTTCAAATCCCGTCGCCCGCTCCAAAAAATTTTCAAAGGATTTCGGACTTGGGAAAGAGTGGCCTTTCCTTATTCATGATGTGGTGGAAAGCATCGGGGGTGTGAGAAAGGGCTGTTTTATGGGCAGGATGCTATGAAAGAAAGTCTAGGGCCGTTCAGGCCTGCTGGGCAGGCTTACATCTATCATCTTGGCCTTTGTCTAAGCTCTAAACTTTGAACTCGTTCCCAATGCTCTTTGTATTTTGCTTTCATTTGAAACCGAGTTTGAGCTGGAAAAATCAACATTCTTTTGTGGGCTTCTTTCAAGTGTCATCGACTCTTGAATGGTTTTTAAACTTGTCACTTGGTTCCTTTCCGTCAGACATGAGTTCTGGGATTTGAGGAGTGGCGGGTCCGTTACTCTAAAAGCCCACGTAGCTCAGTTGGCAGAGCACGTCCTTGGTAAGGACGAGGTCACGCGTTCAATCCGCGTCGTGGGCTCCATTTGCAGGTGAATGGCAATCAGCTTGAATAAAGATTTTGGTCTGAATGCGGACAAATAGGATTCCGCAAACTTTCTGTGGGGGTGTTTGAGTTGTTGACATAAGGCGTTTTCCTTTTTCTTGGTGATCTACTGAGGAATGGCAGATGGCGAAGCCGAAATTTGTGCGGCGGAAGCCGCATGTGAACGTGGGCACGATTGGGCATGTGGACCATGGGAAGACGACGCTGACGTCGGCGCTGACGAAGGTGATGGGCGAGAAGGGGCT
>JACZVJ010000179.1:0-965 GCA_022572725.1 Nitrospinota bacterium
GGTAACGAGCCTGTCGTTCCGTCTGGTATTTGTCTTGAGGTTCTCCTTCCTGGACCCCCTACGCATCTGTCGTTTTTCTCCACGCTCCCGGTTGCGGTACTCTTGAGATTTTCGTTAACGCCTTGTCCCCTTGTTGACTGGCCACTCAGGGCAATGACACACTAGGCTGCTGTTTGGGTCCACTGACCCCTTTCCCTGCTTGCCGCAGACTCCTCCCCCAAGAGGCTTGTATGGCGAAGCCACCGCGACCTTCCCCAGCTTTTGACCAACCCCTTTCCGCCATCCTGAGCCAGTGTCAACAGATGGCGGCTAAGCGAGAGATCCCGGACCTTTTGGCCATGATCGTCCGGTCGGCCGCTACGCTGCTTGAATCTGAAGGAGCGAGCATCCTTCTCTACGACCGGGAACGCTGTGAGCTGTGGTCCCAGGTGACTCTTGATGGAGTGTCGATTCGCTTCGATGCTCGGTTAGGGATTGCCGGGTCTGCCCTCATGAACGGGACCGTCATTAATGTGTCCAATGCCCAGGAAGATACCCGGTTTTATGACAAAATTGACCAGCGCACAAAAAAGCCTACCCAGAGTATTTTAGCCATTCCCTTGAAAACCAATGCAGGGGAACCCCTTGGCGTGTTTTCGGTGCTGAACAAGAAATCCGGGATTTTTACCCACCGCGACCAGGAGATTGGGGAAGCCTTGGCGACCCAGGCCGCTCTTGCCCTTGAAACCGAACAAATGGTGCAAGCGCTTCAGCAACAACATGCCCAGTTGTCCCAGGAAAATGCCCAACTTTGGCGAGAGATGGAAGAGCGTCCTCCAACCCAGGAACTGATCGGAACCAGCCTGAAAATGCAGAACGTCGTCCGGCTCATCGATCAGATCCGTGACAGTCTGGTGGATGTGTTGATCACTGGCGAAAGCGGGACTGGGAAGGAATTGGTTGCCCGGGCTATTCATTACAGAAGC
>JACZVJ010000179.1:1032-3684 GCA_022572725.1 Nitrospinota bacterium
TGGCCACGGGTGTTGACCAACGGGTGGGCCGGTTCGAGCAAGCTGACGGGGGCACCCTTTTTCTTGATGAAATTGGTGACTTAAGTCTGGAGGCCCAGGCTAAGATTCTGCGGGCCCTTCAGGAACGAGTCCTGGAACGGGTCGGAGGGCGCACCAGTATTCCCCTTGATGTCCGCATTATCTCGGCAACCAACAAAGACCTTGAAGCTGCTTTTAAGAAGGGAACTTTTCGAGAGGATCTGTATTTCCGTCTAAAGACCATTCATATCCAAACCCCCGCCCTTCGGGAAATTCCCGAGGATATTCCCCTTTTGGCCACCCATTTTTTGAACAAATATTGTCAGGAGATGGGAAAAGATCTGAAGAAATTCTCCTCTTCCGCCATGCTTCAACTGCAATCGTATCATTGGCCGGGGAATATTCGGGAACTTGAACACGAGGCCCACCGACTGGTGGTCATGGTTCGGCGGCCAATTATCACCGAAAGGGATCTAGGGGAAACTATTCAACAGGCGAATTCTGAACCTGGCATGAACGTTTCCCTGGGTCCGCAACCCCTCAAAGTCAGCATGAATACATTTGAGAAACGGGTGATTCTGGAAGCCCTTGAGGCCTGCCAGTTTCACCAGATTCGGACGGCGGAGAAGCTGGGGATCAGCCGGCAGGGGCTGATAAAGAAATTAAGGCGGTATAAGATTAAGTCCTCATCCAGAGGATAAGGGCTTTGAATGAGTGTGGCGCAATCGGGGCCTGGGAGGCCTATTACAAGACATCCCTAACTGAAAGTTGCAGGGTAAGGGTGTGCATGGGTTCTTGGCACTTTTGACCTTCTAAAAAAAAGTTAATTGAAATTTTAGTTGGGGAAATAAACCACCCCGTACCGGGATATTTAATATGGGTTGCCTAGGGGTTTTAGACACGGTCAACTTGGGCCCATCTCATGGGCAAAGAGCTTAGATTCCTTTTCCCGCCTTCTTTACATCTTATTTAACATCTTCCTGACTTTCCGGGGGTTCCCCGTCCTCCCTCTCACCTCAACGGGAAGTCAACCTTTCAATGGGAATGGAAAAATGGATAGTTGTGCCTATCCCCACCGTACTTTGGATTTTGAGGGACCCCCCATGAGCTTCAATGGCATTTTTGATACTCTTCATGCCGTAAGCATTCCCCATGATTTTACTACTCGTGATGTGATCGGAAAACAGGTTTTCTTGTACTTGCTTGGACATGCCACGACCGGTATCGGTCACTGACAAATGAACTGCGTCGGCTTCCGTGTTGCCACGGACGGTGATCGTTCCTCCTGGCTGGACCTCCGGTATGGCGTTGTGAATAAGGTTATAGAACACGCTGAAGAGCCTTCGCTCGTCAGCCAGGATGGGCGGTAATAATGCCAGTCCTTCGGTTCGAACCGTAATGCCCTTTTCCTTGCTCAGAAAAGACAGGGTTTCGATTGCGTTGGTGGCCACCGCTGCCACATCGCAGGGTGCGAATTGAAGCGCGGAGCTATGACCCATGACACAGTCAACCAATTCCTTTGAAATTTTTTGTATACAGTGGGCATTTTTCGTAATCAAATCCAGGACCTCGTTACACGTTTGGAAACTTGGGCCTTTTGGGTTGGCTTCATTTTTTGGAATATGGGCGAATATATCTTGAAGGTCCTCCCTTAAAAGTTCTGTGCCCATGAGAATGGGTATCAACATATTTTTTATATTATGGGCGCAATCACCAGCAAAATTGGCGATTTCCCCCATATGGGAGTCCGTAACCAGCCATGCCTTATGAATTGAAATGGACAATAAGGTAGAAAGAATCTCCAAAAACCTAAGCTTTTCGTCATTGCCCCCCCCTTCCCTCATATTAAGAACCTCCACCACGCCAATGACTTCCCCGTCAAGCCGTTTGACTGGTAAAGCAATAATGTTTTGGGTTGTGAAGCCGGTGAGTTTATCGATGAGATCAAGATGTCGAGAATCCTCTTTAGGACTTTGGGAAATTTCTGATTTCCCAGAATGGAAGACATAACCGGCAATTCCTTTATTCCATGGAATTTGCGTACCAATTGGGACTGGGTTGGGTCCTTTGGAGTGGAAAAATTTTAACTTTTTACATTCACGGGAGACCAACAGAAGGGAACCAGCTTCGGCTTCGACAACCCCCAAGGCATGGCCTAGAGCCCTATCAACCAATTCCTTGATGCTATGGTCCTGGTACAGGATTTGATTCAAGGCATTGAGTGCTTCTAGCTGCCCCTCGAGTCCGGCTGAACATCGAGACTCTCGAGGCTTTTCGGGTACTGCAGGGGGTTTTGGTGGTGCTAGCGGGCCTCCCATCTTATTTTTCTCCTCAGTTAAATATTGATAGGTATTCAATTGTTAACCCTCATTTTCTCTCCGCTGCCGATGAAGTATTCTAAAATATAATGCAATAACCATTCCAAACCTGATATTCAAACAAGACAGATGGTATTCCAAAGCTTGGTTTCATTGAGTGGCGATCGCTAATTATTTGATTTTATGGGTATTTTTTCGCTAAGGCCCCTTCCAATTTTATTTAGTATTCAGGTAGGGTCCTGTGATTCACTCTCTTGTCGTTCATTTGCTTAGCCAAGGTCGATCCCACTTTTTTTGTATACAAATAGTAATAATG
>JACZVJ010000082.1 GCA_022572725.1 Nitrospinota bacterium
TGATGACCCGAGGGTGCCCAAAGGCGCGTAATGACTGAAGCCACCCTGGTTGGGGATTTGAATTCATGGATTGACCACGGACACGATGTTATAGAATAGCTGAGGGGTTACTCTGTGGCCAGGCAAAAAATTTTGGTTTGTTTGGTGGGTTCACGGCGCGCTCAGAATTCTTTGTCCTCGATCGTCCTCCTTCAAAACACGCTTACCACATTGTGGACACGTATGCTTTAATAATATATGTATTCAAATTAAATACGGGGGCGGGGCATGGCGACTTTGACACTGATTGTAGACGACCAACTCAATCGAAAACTTCAACGGCTCGCGAAGGAGACCAAGCACCCCAAGAGCTATTTTATTAAGAAGGCACTGGAGCTTTATCTTCAGGAATATGAGGACTATCAAATTGCCCTCGCTTGGTGTCCAGATAAGGATGATGAAATTCTGACGATGGCTCAGATGAGGAAAGCATTGGGTGTTTGAGGTTCGATTCAAAAGTCTGTAAAAAAGGATCTCCAAAATCTTCCCAAATCGTACCAAAGACAGGTATTGAACCACATTCAGCATCACTTAGCGAAAGGCCCGTATAAGGGAATGAAATTGAGCGGGAAGTTCAAAGGTTTATTTTGTTGTATCGCTCTTTTTCTGACAGCCTGCAGTGGCTTTACCGCCAGGGCTGTTCGGATGAGTCATTCCACGAGAAAGGAGGCGCAGCCATGGCAAGTTTGCCATTTAAAACCATTGCACTTCCGGAGAAACCAAACTACTCTGCCCCTGACGGATCTGAAATTCGATTGCTTCCCAGGATGAAGGATGGAAGTTTCTCCCACGCCAGGCTTCCAACAGATCATGTCTCCAAGGCTATCTCTCATCGGACAGTAGACGAGATTTGGTATTTTACCGGCGGGCAGGGAGAGGTGTGGCGGAAGCAAGGCGATCGAGAGGAGACTGTTTCAGTTAACGCGGGGGTCTCGCTGACAATTCCTCAAGGTACCCATTTTCAGTTTCGCAATACTGGAAGCGCACCTCTCGAGTTTGTTATAGCAACAATGCCACCCTGGCCGATCCCGCACGAAGGAGAAACTATTGACGTCCAGGGAAAATGGCCGAGCAACTGAGGCGGAGGGTTCAAAAAAAATAGTTGTTTTTGAATTTTTGGGCAATAGATGGCGACCAGACAAATTCCGAATTATCTATGAAATACAGAAGAATAAGCTCATTATTCTCGTCTTGAAAAGTGCCCATCGCAAGGATGCCCATCGGTAGTTTTCCCCCTTTTTCGACTCTTCTGTTTGGCGCCACCTCCCTCCTCGGCTTTCATCTTGCTACTTTGTTTCGGAACACCGTTCTTCCGTTTATCTCACCTGGCAATCCTTCACGGGCCGTTCGTCAGTGGCCTGTCCTTCAATTAGATGATGTCAACTGGCTTAACGATGTGTTTCAGCGGATGCAACCCGACATCCTGCTGTATTGCCATGCCGTGTGTGATGTGCCCAAGTGTGAGGCTTTCCCCGATTGGGCGTATGAGATGAACGTGCAGCAGGTGGAACGTGTCATGGCAGCTTTGCCCGAGCAGACCCGATTGGTGTATGTGTCATCCGATCATGTATTTGGTGGGGATGGGTTTTACCACGAAGAATCTCGCTCGTGTCCCATTAGTGTGTATGGACAGACCCGCGTCGAAGCCGAGCAGTTAGTCTTGAGACGAACAGGCTCGTTGGTGATTCGGGCTGGACTTGGGATTGGTGGTTCGCCGGATGGACGCACCGGGCATTTGGATTGGCTTCGGTACCGGACCCAGCGCAACCTGCCCATCACCATCATTGAGGATGAATTTCGTTCCGTGGTGTGGCAGCGGGATTTAGCGGCACGTGTCATGACGTTAGCCCAAAGTGAGGAGACTGGGATTCGGCATATCTCCGCAACGCGTGCCGTGTCGCGAGTGGAGTTGGCAAATTATCTGATTGGCCAATTTGGAATTGCCGCCACCTTCAAGATCGAGAGCCGACACCAACAACCGGCCCCACACTTGGGCCGAGTCGAGTTAGCGAGTGTGTATCAAGGCGATCTGTTTTGCCCCTTACCGAGTGTGCTTGACGGGTAAAAGATTAGGCTCTTCGCGTAATCGTGTGGGTAATGTTTGGGGATTCCCGTTCTTCCCCCTTTGAGCCCCCCCTAGACCCTCTTTTCCAATGGGGGGGGACCAGAACCAATGTTTGACAATTGACCAGTTACCAGCCGATTCTACCCACTCCATTCCACGAAGACTCAAAGATTATTATTGAACTTGCGCCTCCTTGCCTTCCCAGCGGGGTTGGCGCTAGGCTTAGGCCCTCGCGGGAAAAACCGGAGTTTCTTCTGCACGTGTTCCTGGGAGCTAATGACTAAGTACACGGACTTCATCAACTACCACCTGTCCATGATGGTGGATGACGTGCGGACAGGTTCCTACCGTCAGGCGATCTCCCAGGTGATCAGGAAGGGGGATGTGGTTGTCGATGTCGGCTGCGGATCGGGCATTCTCTCTTTCTTGGCCTGCCGCGCGGGGGCCCGTCACGTGTATGCGATTGAGCGCGAGGCCGTCATCGAGGTCGCCAAGCTCGTGGCTGCAAAAAATGGCCTGCAGGATCGGGTCACCTTTTTCAACGACGTGTCCTTCTCGGTTGAACTGCCCGAACGGGCTGACGTCATCCTGACCGAGACCATGGGCACGTTTGGGTTCGAGGAAGGCATTCTGGGCTCACTGACCGATGCACGAGACCGTTTTCTCAAGGAGGGAGGCAGGCTCATTCCTCATAGTGTGGAATTGTTCCTCGTTCCGGTCGAGCTCCCGAAATTCTATGAACACGTGATCGATTTTTGGGTCACCGGCTGCCAAGGGCTTGACTATTCACCGGTCCGCGAGCTGACCGTCAATAACTTCCACCCCCTGAAGCTGCACGAAGGGACTTTCCTCAGCGAGCCCACCCATGTTGAGCGGATCGTGTTTGCGGAGACGAAACGTGCGGAGGTCGACACCAACGTTTCGTTCTACGCCACACGTCGCGGGCGTCTCCATGGGCTGGCCGGATGGTTCAATGCCGAACTCGCGCCAGGATTACAGGTGTCGAATGGACCAGGCGACCGAGCCTCTCATTGGGGGCTGGCGTTCTTCCCGATCGACCGACCGGTGCCGGTGGAGAGGGGCAATCGCATCCTGACGGAGATTTCCTCAACGGACAACGGCGAATACTGGCACTGGCGGATCGACGTCAACGGGCATCGGTTTGAGCAATCGACCCGGCGCGGTTCCTTCTAGCAGGATGTTGAAACCCGTCCTGAGACGTGTCGAAGGAAAGTCTGCCAGCGGCGTTGGTTAGAGCTGGCGCGAAGAAATCGAGTCTTACTCCAATTCCTAATTCTCCTCTGGGCGACCTCCGCCTGATCACCAATTCTCAAAGGAGCCTAAGAAATGTTTTGGTTCACGGATCCACAGGCCTGGCTCGCGCTGGGCACCCTCACGGCTCTCGAAATTGTTTTGGGCATCGACAACATAATTTTTATCTCGATCCTGGCCTCAAAGCTCCCGCGGGATCAGCAGCCACGGGCCCGGTTCTGGGGACTGACCGTTGCCATGGTCACGCGGCTGTTACTACTGTTCTCGTTGACCTGGCTCATGAGCCTGACAGCGCCGCTGTTTGAAATCTTCGCCCACGAAATTTCTGGACGAGACGTCATCCTCATTGCCGGCGGGCTGTTCCTCCTCATCAAAAGCACGCTGGAAATTCATGACAAATTAGAAGGGGAAGGGGGGCACGTACCGGCGCGGGCCGCGGCATCGTTTGGCGCCATCATTGTGCAAATCGCTTTGCTGGATATTGTGTTCTCATTAGACTCAGTCATCACCGCCATTGGCATGGCCGATCGCGTCAGCATCATGGCCACGGCAATCGTGATCGCCGTGTTGGTGATGATGGCGGCCGCTGGGCCAATCAGCCAATTTATCGACCGTCACCCGACTATCACAATCCTGGCCTTGAGCTTTTTGCTACTCATCGGCGTCATGCTTATCGGGGAGGGATTGGAATTCCACATCCCCAAAGGCTACATCTACTTCGCCATGGCCTTCTCAGTCCTTGTTGAGATGCTCAACACCAAGATCCGTCAGCGGCAAGCACCACCACTCAAACTCCGCCAGCGTTATTCGGAGTAATCTAGCAGGGTGTTGAAAAAGTCTGCCAGCTTTGTTCTCGCGGCGCTTGGAGGCTCGACGTACCGAACAGAGTACGCCTGCCTCCTCGCTTGCTGCGGCCGCGCTGAACGGCCTTTTTGACCATCCTGCGGGCTGTTTTCTGGTGCCGTCCCTGATCTCTAGAATGCTGTGTTGCCCCTGTGCCAAAATGGTTTTTCAACAACCTGCTAGGATTTTTCCACCGGTGCTTGGCAAAGGGGGTGGATAGAATTCGTTCCACGAATCCTGATCCTCACCATTTTCCATTTTTGTCGAGATGGGACGGTTTTACCTTCTAACCATTCTGTATCCAAATATGGGCAGAGAAAATAGGCCATTCACCTTGGAGAGCCCCACAGACACGTGATTAAATATTCTTCAAAGTGCGCAAAATTTTTAACGAATCCCGCATTGAGGAAACCCGCTAACTTAAGTATTATTGTTTATCTACCGATTTTGTATGTAGAAGGCACTGGCACAGAAACACAACCGAAAAGCATTTAGCAAACTTAAAAAGGAGAGCAATTGAATTCCATCCCTAAGGGTGAGGATGCAAATGACAAAGGCCCTGTACAGACCCACTGGCACGACAACCTTCGCCTCATGGCCTGGCTCCTTTCCATTTGGTTCGCTGTCTCCTATCTGCTCGGCATCATCCTCGTTGAGCCTCTGAATCAATTCCACCTCGGTGGCTTTCCCCTGGGTTTCTGGTTCGCACACCAAGGTTCCATCTTCGTCTTTGTCGTGCTGGTCTTCGTCTACGCTCGCTGGATGGACCGTATTGATGCCCGCCATGGCGTGGATAAAGGGAATAATCCCTCAGCTCCCGGCACTTTTCAGAAGAAGACTGAGTGAGCATTCAAGCCTGGACATACCTGATCGTCGGGTTCACCTTCGCACTGTACATTGGCATTGCGGTATGGAGCCGAGCCAGTTCGACGTCAGACTTCTACGTTGCAGGCCGAGGGGTGTCTCCACTCTTGAATGGCATGGCTACCGGTGCGGACTGGATGAGTGCCGCCTCGTTCATCTCGATGGCCGGCCTGATCTCATTCATGGGGTACACAGGCACCATCTATTTGATGGGCTGGACTGGTGGCTATGTGCTTCTCGCCCTGCTGCTCGCCCCCTATCTTCGTAAGTACGGGCGTTACACAGTCCCCGAGTTCATTGGGGACCGCTACTACTCGCAGACCGCCCGAGTCATCGCGGTATTCTGCGCGATCTTTATTTCCTTTACCTATGTGGCTGGGCAAATGCGTGGGGTCGGCGTGGTCTTCTCACGCTTCCTGGAGGTCGACGTCAATGTGGGGGTGGTCATCGGAGCCCTGATCGTCTTTTTGTACGCGGTCCTCGGTGGGATGCGCGGAATCACCTACACACAGGTTGCCCAATACTGTGTCCTCATCGTCGCTTTTCTCATCCCCGCTGTCGCCATTTCATGGAAGCTTACCGGCATTCCCATTCCGCAAATCGGCTTCGGGTCCAGTCTCGTCACTGGCGAGCATGCAGGTGTGGCGTTGCTCGAAACCCTCGATGCCATACATCGAGACTTGGGGCTTCCGGAGTACACGGGCGCGTGGGTGCCAGGAAAGAAGGGCATGGTGGACGTGCTGGCGATCACCATGGCCCTCATGGCGGGAACCGCTGGGCTGCCTCATGTATTGATTCGTTTCTACACCGTTCCCAACGCGCGTGCAGCACGCTGGAGCGCGATGTGGGCGCTTGCCTTCATCGCTCTCCTCTATACAACCGCACCCGCCGTGGCGGCCTTTGCCCGCGTGAACCTGATCCAAACCCTTCACGAGAAGCCCTACACTGAGGCACCCCAATGGTTTTTGACATGGGAAGAGACGGGTCTTATCGTTTTCACCGATCGAAACGGCGACGGCTTGATCCAGTACAGCGGCGACCCAGCGAAGAACGAGCTGACTGTGGATCCTGATATTATGGTCCTCGCCAACCCGGAAATTGCCGAACTCCCGGCCTGGGTCGTTGCGCTTGTAGCAGCCGGAGCCCTTGCCGCTGCCCTCTCAACGGCAGCAGGGCTTCTGCTCGTGATCTCGGCCTCGATCTCCCATGACCTATTGAAGTCCGTCCTGTGGCGCAATATGAGTCAGCGGGACGAACTGCGAATGGCCCGAACGGCCGCTGCCGTGGCCGTGGTGGTGGCTGGCATCCTGGGTATTTACCCACCCGGCTTCGTCGCTCAAGTAGTGGCCTTTGCCTTCGGCCTTGCCGCCGCCAGCTTCTTTCCGATCCTGCTGCTTGGCATCTTCGACAAGCGCACCACAAAGGAAGGCGCCATCGCCGGAATGCTCCTGGGCATCGGCGTCACCTCGGCCTACATTCTCTGGTTTCGTTTTGTCGACCCTTCGGCAGGTGCTGACCAGTGGTTTTTCGGCATCAGCCCGGAAGGCATCGGGACAGTGGGAATGCTGCTGAACTTCGCTGTGACGATGACCGTGAGCCGCATGACGCCACCGCCACCTGATGAAGTGCTACGCCTTGTCGAAGAAATCCGGTTGCCAAGTGGAAGCCGCGACGCGGCTTGAGCACGGTTTCCCTCACCAGTGGCTTTAGGTTTCGATCACAATCTGAAAGCCAGTTTTCAGGGCCTCACCAGAGTTCAGCACTACCACCCCGCAGTTGGTGATGCCCTGAGCCAGGAGATTAATCCCGTCGTTGGCATTGGTCACTGGCTCAACCGCAAAGAAGTTCTCTCCTTCCGGTGAGTACACGATCACATGCTCCATCCCCGGGTCGGCTTGGATGCGAGCCTTGACCCCACTCCCCGGCCAATCAATTACAGCCTGGCGATCCCAGCCGGCAAAGCAGTGATCGAGGACCACGTCCAAGGGACGTTGTGTACTAAAATTTTGCTGAGGCTGGATGGGTATCGCCGGACCAGTGGGCAACGGGGTGTCGCCGGGATAGACGCCACCCACTTTGAGCTGTAGTTCTACCTCACCCGTCGAGCCGGGCAAACGACGATTGAAGTAGGGATGAAAGCCACACCCCGCAGGCATGGAGCTACTCCCCGTATTCGTCAACTCGATCCGGCTAGAAAAGTCAAAACCCTCAAGCGTATAGATCATCCTCACCAAAAACGGAAATGGGAAGTTGAGGTCAGAAACGTCATCCGATTTGAATTCCAGCACCACACGGTCTTTGGTTTGTTCCAGAACCCGAAGGGAACGGTCTCGGACATCTCCATGAATCGCGTGCTTCTCCGGGTCACGAAGCTGGTAACTCTTACCAGCGAAAGAAAAGCGGCCATCGCGCAGACGATTTGAATACGGGATCAGCACAAAGCTCGACGCATTAGAGGACTTTGAGAGAGGATCTTCCCCCTGACGCATAATCGGAATCCATTGATCCGCGTGATTGACCGAAAAATCAACAATTGACCCACCGATTTCGGGAACAAGCCGCAACCGTAGTTTTCCGTTGTTCAGCTCCATTACTGGCATTTGGACCTTTCTTTTTTAGGTGCCAGATCCAATACTCCATCAGTGGCGTGTTCTCTGCAATAAGAATTCTATGCTTAGCTTCCTTGCATACCGGTGTCAAGATTCCCCTGGTTGTGGAAAGCTCCAAGAAGGGTTCTAGACCAACGGGGGTAAGTTCAATTGAGGCCAGATAATAGAGTCAATGCTTTTGAGGATTGAAAACGATTCGATGGGAGAGGGAAGCGATTTCAGCTCCCCTCTCCGGTAAGTCTTCCGAGGTAAGGAATCATGACAGATGTCGGAAAGAGACAAATTTATTTCTTGGCTTTTGCTTCGACAATATAGGGTCGGAGTTCGCGAATCTTGGGCATGAGCTCATCTTGCTCTTTCTGGGGAACTTTGAACTCCTTGAGAGTGTCAACCAAATGATTGACCACAATATCAAACTCTCTATCGGTGATTCCCAGGCCCGCATGGGCGAGTTTTAATGGTCGATTAATTTTCTCGCAAGGACCACCGGTGTTGTGACACAGGAGGTTCTTATTTTTTTGACGTAATTGATTTCTCGTGTCTGTCCCCATCCCAACAAAAAATTGGCTGATCTCTGGATCATTCCACACCTTTTCCAGGAACCGGTCCACCACAGCGGAAATGGCATCGTATCCCCCGAGACGCTCGTAAAGTGACTTTTCAGGCTCTGCTTGAACAATACTGGAAATCGCTAAGGTTGCCGTGATGACCACAGCAAGAAAAAGAGTCCAAAACCGGGAAAAAAAGTTCGTTCGGACCATAATAAAACCTCCAGATTTTTTGGATATCTGACCCAATGAGAGATATGGTATCACTGCCGACATTGTCCACAATAATTTAGGAGAGACACAAGGTTTAGGGAAGGAAATAAGGAGGTGGGAGTCTTTTTTAACTCCGACCCCTTTCTTCACCCCTCACCATTGGAAAAGACCCTGCATGCCGTTTCACAAGATGGGAAATGCAGTTCCACCCGCATGGGAAGATAGAGGAGGGAGGCATTCTTGGAAAATCCCAACGACAGGATTGAATATGGTCTCCCGACCCCTTTGTTTTCACTCTTCCACAAGATGCATCATAAAATGTTTTCTAATTACGCACTCTTAGCCTCAACATCCTTCACGTCAAGAATTCACCCGATGCTCGTAGTCTGCATCATGCTACCCGCCTTGCCATGAAAACGATGAAGGGACTAAAGAGTGGACCAAACGTCACTCCCAGAATACCCCAGAAAAGTGTATTCCTCTCTCACGTTAGGCCGCGGTTCGTCTAACTTTTACAAAGACTACGAGCCCTGCATGGGTCAGCATCAAAATCAAGGTGTCCACACTGAAGAGTCCAATCTTCCCACGAATCAGGTCACTAATCCGAGGCTGGGTGACTCCCAAACGTACCGCAGCCTGTTTTTGGGTGAGTTGATTCGTACGAATATATTTTTCCACTTCCGTCATAAGCATGGCTCGTACTTTCAGATTCCCGGCCTCTTCTGCATAAAAGCCAACATCGCGAAAAATATTTTGTTCGGATTTATGCTTTTTCGCCATGACGTATCCTCCGCATCAATCGTTGAAAGCGCTCCCGCGCCAGAGCAATATCAGCCTGGCTTGTTTTGGAAGTCTTTTTTAGAAAAGCGTGTAATACATATACGGCTTCTTTGAACTTAGCCACATAAATCACACGGTAGGCACGTTGTGTACGAACCCGTATTTCCCGCACACCAGATCCAACAGTTTGCATCGGCTTCCAGTCGAATGGCTCAAAACCGTGTTGCACACGATAAAGTTAGTACCCTACCTCAAGCCGAGCTTCAACGGGAAAGGATCGTACCGTCTCACGTGATGATCCTAGCCATTCAACCGGTTTCACTATTCAAATTATACAAGTTTTTGTATATATGTCAATATCGACCCCAGAGATCATGCTCTTGAGAAATAATGCAACCTGGAGGTAGAAAAGTGTGGGAAGGATGAAAAGAGGTCGGGAGTCTTTTTTAACTCTACCATTGGAAAAGACCCGGCATGCTGTTTCACAAGGTGGGAGACGCGGGTTCCCCTTCATGGGAAGATGGTGGAGGGAGGCAATCTTAGAAAAGCCCAGCGACATGATTAAAAAAAGACTCCCAACTCTTTATGTCCCCTCAGAAGTGTTGAAACGCTTACATTCATTTGTGATCGCCATGCAGCTTGCCCTCCAGCTCGGCCCATCTGGCGTATAACCGTTCCACCTGCTGTTCGGCCACTTTGAGTGCGTCATAGGCCCCTTGGACCTGCAGGTGGTTGGTGGCAACGGTCGGATCTTCAACATTGCCACGGCAGGTGTCAAGGGCTGCCTCCGCTTCTACAATCCGCTCCTCTAGAGTGTCGTACTCCTGTTGTTCTCGATAGGTCAGTTTCTTGGATGAGGACCGGCGGGCTCGCTCGTTTTGAGTGCGAGGCTCCCTTGACGGCTGATCATCTTTGGACGATTGACGGCGAAGCCAGGCTTCCCATTGTCCATAGTCGGCAAACAGGCCATACGCGCCGGCGCCGTCCAACCCCACAAAGTGGGTACACACCTGGGTCAACATATATCGATCGTGGGTGACCAAGACCAGCGCTCCCGGAAACTCCTGCAGGCTTTCTTCCAGCACCTCACGGGTCGGAATATCGAGATCATTGGTGGGCTCGTCCACGATCAACACATCCGCGGGCTGCACCATCAACCGGGCAATGACCGCCCGCGCCTGTTCGCCTCCTGACAGCAGCTCCACGGGTAGATCCAGTTGTTCGGGCCGAAATCGAAATCGCTTAGCCCATGCCGCCAGATGCATGGTGCGACCTCGATAGGTCACCGTGTGTCCCATGTCCGACAGGGTTTTCCTCAAGGTCGCTTTCGGATCGAGCTGTTCACGGTGTTGATCAAAATACACGACCTGGAGTGCATCCGCGTGGGTGATGGTACCGCGATCCGGCTCGACCGTCTTGGCCAGCAAGTTGAGCAGGGTGGACTTTCCGGAGCCATTGTGTCCCAAGATCCCGACGGCCATTCCCGGAGAGAGCACCATGTCCAGATTGTGAATGAGGGGGCAAGCGCCAAACGTTTTGCTGACATGTTCCGCAACGATTAACCGTTTGGTCTTGCGCCCTGAGCCCACAAAGTCGATGCCGGTTTCCTCCTGCCGTAAGCGCGCTGTGGTGTCGGCTAGTTCTGCCTGTAGGGCATAAGCGGTCTCCACTCGATATTTGGCCTTCGTGGTTCTCGCCTTGGGTCCCCGCCTGAGCCACTGCTCCTCCCGTCGAACTTTCCCCGCCAATGCCTGCACCTGTTGGGTTTGGGTATGGTTGTAAGCCTCTCGTTGGTGTAAGAACTCTGCATACGCGCCATTGACGAGTAACAGTCCATCGGGATACCTGGTGTTCAGTTCCACCACCTTATTCGTGGCGTGTTCCAACAACCACCGATCATGGCTCACCATCACCCACGCCCACGGGGCTTGGGCCATCACCAGCTCTAACCATCGCAGTCCTTCCAAGTCGAGGTGGTTGGTGGGCTCATCCAGCAACATCACATCCGGGGATTGGACGAACCCACAGGCCAGCGCGAGCCGCTTTTTCCAGCCACCCGAAAGAGGACCCACCGGTTGGTCGCCGTGTTCAAACCCGGTTCTCCCCAACGTTTCCCGTACCCGAGCGACACGTTCATCGGCGGGCACCCCGGATGCTCGGGCGGCCCGTTCAATTTCCCCGGCTACTGTGGCATTTGGATCAAACTCGTCCAGTTGGGGAATATAGGCGATCCGGAGATGTTGACGTCGGGTCACCATCCCCTGATCAGCCTGTTCGCATCCAGCCAAGATTCTGAGGAGTGTGGTTTTCCCGGATCCATTCGGCCCGATGACTCCCATGCGGTCTTTTTCAGACACGCCAATGGTGAGATCCTTAAACAGGTGTTGGGCGCCATACGCCTTTGTGAGGTTCCGTCCATGGATCAGAGCAGACATGACTCTCGCTCTCCGTTACCTCATGAGTTCTGGCAACACATTATGTAGAGGCTGAAGGAACACGGCCGTGTCCCATTGGGGATGTCTCACATCACTCCCCTGATACGCAAGGAGGGGGCATGCCGGCCACTGTGAAGGATGATAGGGCGGTGGGTTCTGGATAAGCTTCAGCAGGCTGTTGAAAAAGTCCGACAGCGGCGTTCCCCGCCTCCGCCGACGCGAAGCCTCGGCTTCGCGTCTACGCGCTGAGCCTACTCCGCTGAAGTAGCTTAGGCTACGAAGGTCGGGAGCGCTTTGATCCGCAAGCGCGCAGGCGAGCGAGCCTTTTTGAACAGCCTGCAGATTTTCTGGGAGTCATCAACAGTCATGTGGAAGAACGCCAAACCTGGAAATTTGGAGTTTTCAACAAACTTGTAGTCTGGGCGAAACGGCACTTCGGCTTAGGTTTCCACTTGAACCAGCTCAGTATCGGTGAGTCTGGGCGACTTGGCTGTGCTGGCATCGGGAGTGAGGCTGAGTTCCTTCACATCTTGCCGCATACCCTCGGACGCTTCCTCTGGCCCAAATCGTACCCTTTTGACCTCGCCGCCAGTCCTGCCTCTATACACCAGCTCGTCGGTATCGAGATCATATTCCGGTATCCTGATACTTTCCCATCTCTGCACGAAATATTGGTAACACAGGGTATACAAGCCATGGCCCTTCAGATTGTGCTGGAGAACATATTCAGGCATGCTCTGGATATCCAGATCGGTATGGTAATGCTGTAGCCAGAGGTAGTCGCCCAGAATGACCAATTTGATGAGCGGTGGGTCCGAATACAGCTTGAGCTTGACGGCTTTCCCGATCGCCTTGAGCCTCTTGAGCAACTCGATACTTTGCCTGACCTCTGCCCGATACTTCTCAAGCGTGAGATCGGGATGCCCGATTGCTTGTATGCGCTTGCTCGCTTCCTGACTGTAGGGATTCACCAGGAGGATTTTGGCCCCCAGGCATTTTTCCAGCACAGTCGATAAATCCCCCACCTGGTCAACAAAGGTTCCGTGGCCACTTGACCCTATCACCATCACAGTCCTACCCGTCCCGTGCTTTTCTTTTAATTTCCTAATCCTACTCTGCGCATCACGCCCACGCTTGGGGAAAAAAGATACCAAGCCCGCGCCGATTGCCATCTTGGCAAGACTCCTGTCCTGAAGACTCCGGCGGACGTAGTTGAAGAAGACAATAAGAAAAACCGCCACCCCTATTTCCAGAAACATGAGAGAAGTCTTCTCATTCTCCACCCTGGCCCAGTACGCCAGGAAACTCTGGGCCACCATCGGCAACGACAAGGCAATCCCCGCACTCAGGATAAGAATCACAATGTGATACCAAATCCCGGCTGTGTTCGTGATGACATCTCGGATATTCGAGACGGCAGCTTTTAACATCAAGTGACCTCTTTCACGTTTCGTAAAAGGAGAGAGAGAAATTCGAGCGTCCGCCGAGAAAACCCGGCCTTTCTCCCATCACCTAACCCCCTGGTGATGTTCGCTTTTTCCTGATTTCACGCCAAAAGGGAGGAGTGGAACAAAAAAATCACGTAAGTACCTCGTCTTACCTACTGGGGCCTGCGGCCCCCCAGCAGAGAGGGTCTTACGCGATCTCTATCACGCTACCACAGAATGATCACTGTGGCAAGAGTTGGAAACAGTTCCGGCCTAGCAGGTGGTTGAAAAACCCTTTTGGCACAGGGGCAACACAGCACTCTAGGAGATCAGGGACGGCACCAGAATGGCCCGCAGGATGGTCAAAAAGGCTGTCCAGCGCGGCCGCAGCAAGCGAGGAGGTGAAAGGGGCGTACTCTATATTCAGTACGTCGAGCTTCCAAGCGCCACGAGAACAAAGCTGGCGGACTTTTTGACCATCCTGCCAGA
>JACZVJ010000180.1 GCA_022572725.1 Nitrospinota bacterium
GCAGTTTACCCTAGGTGCTCTTGGGGGCTGCTCAGGACCTCCGCAATAATGGCTCTTGCTCTCGTTCCAGAGGTTGTCTCATGGGAGAGTAAGGCTTCCGCGTGAGCTTGAATCGCTGACCAGTTCCAAGGAAGATTGATCATGTTTTTGGTTTGGATGTTTAAGAGGTGGATGTACGCATTGATTTCTTCCGGAGACCCGGCAATATAGCCCACCAGGCTAATAGCACCATTCAGGTCCGATTCCCCATGATAATGGCGGTAGCTATGAGAAGAAAAACGGCGCTGGGGTGACAGCACAAATTGGTGGAACTACAAGCAACGCATCTCGCTTAGGCGCTATGGCTTATCCCTAAGAAACCGACTTTGGCGTCTCAGGAGGGCACCCAAATGATCGAGGGTTGCCTGTCATGGGGGATGGAGGCCCGAGCCCTGCGTGGCATGCCTCTCTTTGGGGAGCCAGAAATCTTGCTACGCACGGAGGTCTACGAAAAGCCCGGTCGATCCAAGCTTGGCGTCTAACTCCGATTCGGCTTGCTGGATCACACCCAAGACTCTGTCGACCAAGCCAACCTTATTGGCAACTCCATTGCCTAACAGAGGCTCCTTCACCTGATCAAGGCGCCGGTCCAGCGCAGAGAGCAGCTGTTCTCGGTCAAAGCGGAATACTGCAATGTCCGATGTCCCAAAATTGAATTCAATGCCAAAGTCCGTCCTTACCTGCCCCTGCTTGGCATCAAAGGCACCTAAAATAGCCTTTTGTAGATTTGTCCGCAGCTGGGTCAGAAAGGTGCCTGGCCTTCCACTTAGCTTGGCGTCGTTAAAGATGGGATTCAGCGCATCAGCTACATCTCTCAGTACAGTGGTGAATTCTTTGGCTCCAGACCTCGAAAGGCCATTCCGGTGCACTACGCCTTTAATGGGGTTAAACGTGCCATCCGTGATTCCCACCGCCCCGAAAAAACCCGTCCCATTACTGTCTAACACGAGCGAATTGGTGTACTTATTAGCCACCAGGGAAACACGCTGCTCCCCTCCGGTTAGGGTGGCTTGTACGTTGGCCGCAGAGTTGGTAATCCGGGTGAGCACGTCATTGAGCGAGTCGGTCTGCACATCAATGGCAATCGTGACCCCATTGATCAGGATCGACCCGGTCTGCACGGACGAAAACGCGGAAACATCCTCAATATGCTGGTCTGGGCCATTCCCCCCGTCTATGCCCGGGACCGGTGTGGCTCCACTCAATTTGGTGGCTGCCAAAAACCCCGAGGAGTCATTCGCCAGGGTAATCGTCGGGGTGGCCCCAAGTGTGTTCTGGGTCAGAACCACTTTTTCGGTGACGGCGTCAAACGTGGCGGTGACGCCAGCATTCGATTGATTAATGGTGGAGAGCACCGAATTGATTGTGTCATTTGCCAAGACCGTGATCGTCTCGCCATTGACTTGGAAGGACCCGGCGGTCACGCTCAACCCATTCTCAAAGTTGGGGTTCTGGTTTCGGGTGCCGTTGAAGGGCTTGGCCGGGTCGACGACACTCCCCACGGAATCGAAGACCTGGATTGTAAACTCGTCGTCCTTGATGAGGTCTCCTGCCCCTAAGGTTAAGGTCAACCCGTTTGCCAAGGTATACGCCGTGTTGAGGGGGTCACTCTGATTGATATTGATGACGTCGATTTGCGCGTCAAGGGGGTCAAAGACTTTGATCTGGAGGTTATCCACACCATGAGTCCCACCATTTTGTACTCTGAAGGTCAGAGTCCCTGTCCCATTGGAGCCATCGTAAATCCCGCCGATCGTAGCCTGGGCGGTGGAGGCGCCGGTAAAGTCTGGTCCAAACGGTGAAAATGAGGTGGCTGTGGTATTGACCTCTTCAGTGGACTGGAGCACGGCCGCAGTGGCCGGACCGCTCCCGAGGCCGATATCCGCTGCCGATGTCGCGCTAGCAGCCTGGGCCTTCCTAATTTGGGATGCCTGGAGCGGTAGGTTTAGGGCCTCCAATGCACTCCGGAGTTCCGTCAGCCGCTGCCGGGCAAAAACCAACTGATCGTCTGGTTTCGGAAGAGGGGCTGACCCGGGAAACAGTGCCGCTGCCTGCTGGGCCAGCTCGGTTGCCTTCCTCCTAAGGATTTCAGGGTGATAGTGAGGTAGAGTAACGGTAAAACTTGGGCCCCCTTGGATTTCCATGGCCTCTTCGTGTGTCCAATCCAGCTGAGGAAATGTCCGGTTTCACTCAGGAGGGCTGAAAGCCCCCCAAGGACCGACACCCACTCTTGCTGGGAGTGCCCGTTAACGCTCAGACGGAAGAGTCCGATATGTGGGCTTTTTCCCGTACAGCGGGACCTTCAGCTCTATGGAGACGGGAATAAGGAAGGGGTGGGTCAACGAGTGCGAGGGCTCCACCTTGGTTGGTTGGAGGGCTGCGCCACTCGTCAAGTTCCGGCAATCCCGCTGTCATAAGGCTCTGTGCCCCGTAGACCGGTGACTTTGCGCCCCCACCTTTTCAGATGGGGTGGCCTTTATCGAAACTCAATATCTTCCTTTTCGGTGCCACAGGAAGGGACTTAAAAGAAATACGTAACTCGCCACAAAGGAATTACAAAATCCTCTCATCTACGAAGGAAGCTTCTATTATGACGTGCGTGATGATCGGATTTTATGCAATCGCGGTGGTTTTCGTACTAATGCCGTGAGATGGCTTTCTTTGGCATCCATTTTCCCTTGAAGCACGAGGTTTATGAGGGTTTCGAGATCCCTTCAGAAGGGAGAAGACCTGAATAATCCATGTCTGGGTTTTTCTATGGACCAGAACCCTGGTTGCTCTGGTGATGATTATGAGGTCAATCCTTGTGAATGGTCCACCTTTCCTCCAGTTTAGGGTTCAATGTAGTTGACCCAAAGGAAAGGTGGAGACAACCAGAAGATATGGTTTAATGGAAGGCTTTGACCGCCCTAACAAGCAGGTTGGAAATCAAGGACCTCCAAAGTGATTTTTTTCAGTAGCTGGGGTGTGACCCACCCCGACGACCATGGAAAGGCGGCGCCACGTTTTGGTCATGCGTTTCCCCGCTTTGAAATAATGGGGTCTTTAAGGGGAATAGGATACCGGAATGGGGGAAGAGTGCAAGGGGGGAGGGGATACTGACTGACTGTGTGACCCAACCAAAATGATTTAATGCTTTTTGGGGCGAATGAAAGCCACAAAAACGGATTCATGCTGGATGCAATCTTTTTTGATTATATACGGTGTCGCCTCTTTACTTCGCATGAGACCACGCACTTGTGAACGCGCAGTGATTTCTCCTGGACGAGACGTGGACCGCCCATGTGTAAAAAGGACCGTTCTCATTCCTTCTTCTTGGGCTTCTTGTAACGCTTTGAGTGCCTTCTCCTGTACCTCGGCCATGTCGTCATCGTAAGGCCTTTCCCTTGGTCCCCGGTCTGCGTATCGTCCCCGGTCTGCGTGGTGGAAATCGACAACCTCCTGAGGTTTCAGATCCTTATATTTCCTCCAATCACCAAACCCTTCTTGGAACACTTTACTACCTTCTCCCTGCCCTTACAGGCAGCAGTTCATTCTTTCAGGAATCTCAACCATCGTGGCATTTCCCCACATCGAGGAAATAGCCAGTTCTTCGAGGGTGACAATCTC
>JACZVJ010000083.1 GCA_022572725.1 Nitrospinota bacterium
ATTCCCGCTTTCGCGCCTGCGCGCCGTAGCGCTTCGGCGCGTAGACGCGGGAAAGACAACGTCATAAGGGATTCCAGCATCCTTGTTTCCTAACCCACGGACTTAGTAATAAATAGAGGAGCATAAATTCCATTTTGGATTTTTCGAGGCCTCTGCCGTACAGAGCCCAATCCAAGGCTTCCTGAAATGAGTATGAAAGTGCCCAAGGCTGCCATTTTATGTGGAATCTTTCTCTTGGCCCTGGTGGTGTATTTTTTTCGTTTGGAAGCTACTCCTTTTTATGATCCTCCAGAAGGGCTTCATGCCTCTATTGCCAACGAGATGTTACAGAAAGGGGATTGGATTACCCCGCACTTCAATGGGGTTCGATACTTCGATAAGCCACCCCTTCTTTATTGGTTGATGGCTGCGGGGTTCTGGATAGAGGGGCCAATCGAATGGACTGCCCGGTTCTGGTCAGCGATCTTTGCGTGCGCGATCGGAGTCCTTACCACATGGCTGGGAATGAAAATTGGTTCACCAAGACTTGGCTTGATTGCCGGGATTATGGTGGTGGCCAATTTCGGCATGTTTATTTTCGGGCGCCTTGTCAAACCCGATATGTTATTTATCTTTTTGATCTTATTGGCTTTCACCTTTTTTATTCATGCGTACCAGACCCGCTCCCGATGGGCGGTCATTGCCTGCTATGGCTGTTTAGGCGCTACGGTTATTGCCAAGGACTTTCTTGGTGCACTGGGACCTTTTATAACTTTTACACTATTTTTCCTGTTGACCCGTGAGCGAGATGTGGCGTTTTGGTTTCCCTGGAAGGGCGTCACGCTTTTTCTGCTCATTGCTTTCCCCTGGTACCTGGTTATGGAGTGGAAAAATTCCGGGTTTCTTTGGTACACGGTCGTTGACAAGCATCTGCTCAATATGGCTCTTCAGCGCGTTTACCCTGATGAGGATGTTCCGCTCTCTGCCGTTGAGTTTTTGGGTGTCACGTTCCTTTTCTTTCTCCCTTGGGCTTTTGTAGCTCCTTTGGCTTTGTTTAGGTTCTTTCGCCAACATTGGGAGAGTGTGGAAAACCGGGTTTGGTTGCTCCTAGGGCTCTGGAGTGTCACAGTTATCGGATTTTTCACCGTTATTCCGTTCAAGCTTCCACATTATGGGTTGCCTGCTTTCCCCTTCCTCGCACTGTTGGTTGCCAAAGTATGGGACGACAGTTTGTTGAGGAAACCTCAGGCGTTGTCCTATTCCATGCTTTTGGTGCCGCCGTTGGTGGGTTTGGTTGCCTTGACCATGGTGTTTGGCGGGTTTCTGCCAGAAACACTGAGAATATCCTCAGATGTATTATCAGCGATTGACACTTCTACCCGGAATTCGGTTGTGCGAGGGCAAAACCTTTCTTTTATTCCTTCAGACCAACTTAAAGTGCTACTTAATTGGGTGGCTTTGGCCTTTTTCATTGGGAGCAGTGGGTTAGTGGTTGCACTTTGGGCTAAGCGCCCCATTTTTGGCCTGGGTATTCTCACCTCGGTTGTCCTAGTTTTTCTCTTGGTGACGGTTGAAGGCATCCCTTATTTTTCGGAAAGCCGTTCCGTTCGTCCGATCATGGATTTTCTCAAGGAAGCGGGGAGTTCGGAAACCCTCATTTTTCACGAAGGCCCGCTGGAAAATAGTGGGAGTCTGATTTTCAATATGGAGAGGCCAGTTAAGATAGTGAACGGACGCCAATCCAACTTAGCGTTCGGTTCAACCTTCCCTGAAGCAAAGGATATTTTCTGGAGCCCAGACCGAGTGAAAGAAAAATGGATGGAGGGGGGCCAAGTTTTCTTAGTTTCGGTCAAGAATCCGGAGAACAGTATCGTACGGGACCTTCCCCCAACATCTGTTCATCTCCTTCTCAAAGCCGGAGATCGGTGGCTTTATACCAATAATCAAAAATGAGGAAGGGTCCTTGTCTTTTCAAATTTCTCACGAGCTGAGATGGTGTGCTTTTAAGCTTTCCTTGGTCGTTTTCTCAGGTATTTGTTGGTGAAGACATGACGAGAAAAAATTATTTGGGGGTCTTCGTGGAATTGAGTGGGTAGAATTGGCCAGTAAATCGTCTAACATTCGTTCTGGACAATGCATTGGTGAGACTGTATCGTTCTGCCCCCCCCTCATCCCCCCCTTTGCCAAAGGGGGGATGAAGGGGAATGCCTAAAATTCACCCACGATAACGCGGAGAGCCTTTTTGGTTTCCACCGTTGTGGTCCGGATTTCCACACACAAGAATGAAGGAAGAGTTTGGAGACTTGGTTAGGGAACTAGGTTCCTGAGAAGCACGTGGGCATAAAACCGCACTTGGATAAACTACTTGACTGACCTCTCCTGCAAAGCTATCCTGACGGCCATTTCTTCTAGTGGAGTGTTTCATAAATGTATTTACCTATTACGCGCATCCCACATTCCTGTCATTTCAACCCTTGTCCCGAGCGAAAGGAGGGAACTGGGGTTGAAAGAAGGATTTCTCCATTCTGTCGAAACAAGGATTTCTCACAAGCTCCCTCGCTCTGCTCGGGACAGGGTTCGAATTGACATGTTTGGATGGTTCTTTCTTCATAAACGTTATGGTCCTGGGATATTCTCATAAGACAAGAACAGCATGAAATACTACATTGGAATGGCGAGTCGGCACGTAAGTCCTCAAGCTTTCCTTGTGTTAGGGGGGGTGTGGGTTATAATTTGCTTGGGGGTCGTATCATTCTCGATGGCGACCCCATCCTCTGGACGCGGAGAGGACCTTGATGATCCGGAAGCGGTTATTCGCCTTTTGGTTCAGGCGAATGCCAATCGGGATCTCAAAGCCATGCGGAGGTACATAGGACAGGATGAGAATGTAGTTGGGTACACCATTGGGGGAAGAAAATATGTCGGGTGGAGTGATTTTGCCAAAGTGATGGAGGAGGAGTTCAACACGGTTGAAGGGCTGGAAATCTCTATCACGGATTTGCAGGTGTGGAGACGGGAGAATGTAGCATGGTTCGCTATGGAATTGGACTATACGCGGTTAGTTTCTACGAGTCGGGGCCCGACTAAAACGACTTTTCCCTTGCGCGAAACCGGGGTATTGGAACGACAAGGGGGTCAATGGATTTTGGTGAATTGGCATGAATCGCTTCAGTTTCCACTTCAAACCCTCGCCCAATCTTCTACCCCCCGTACCAAACTCGACCCAGAAAGTCCTTTAGCCTCCAATGAGACCATACAGATTGATTTGAGTGGGGAATGGGAAATTCAAGAAGAGGATAAGTCTTATCGCGCAACATTGGATTCGCGGGGAAATGGAACTTACACGCACCAAGAGGGAAAAATTGTCACCACTGGGGTTTCTGACCGGCTTTGGGGTGGGATCTGGTCACAAAAGGGGAATGATCGAGAAGGGGGTTTCGAAGTTCTCCTTTCTGAAGACTTTACGAAAGCCCAAGGGGTGTGGTGGTATACTCGTGTCGGGAATATGAGGAATATTCCTCCTCGCCAACAGGGCGGGACCTATATTTTCACCCGTCTTACCCCGCTTCCCCCGAGCTCCCCTTAGGGAGTGCGATTTGTTCTAGGAAAAAGGCTTCGAGTGAGTCTGGAAGTAATTTTCCCGATCCGACCCCACACGAGGAGAATCACTATGTTATCAATCGTATTCGCGTGCCTTCTTGTTTTGAGTCAAATTGGTGTTGCTTGGGCTGAGGTGGGCCACCACCATACCGTGCCCACTCTTCAGGAAAAGAAAGCCATCCTATCTTTTGAAGAGGATGTTATCACCATTACTTTTGGACCCATTGATCTTCCAACCGGGCATTCAGGAGATTTGGCTGCAAGTTTGCCAAAATTTTTTTTCAGCCTGCCTGAGGATCGGTATTTAATTGGGTACAAATCTGAGGTGTTTACTCAAGACGGTCGTGCTCTTCCAGGGGAATACCTTCACCATCTTCTTTTGTTAGATATGGATCAAAAGAGTATTTCCTGTCCAGGCGAACCACTTTTCTTTGCAGGGGCAGGGATGGAGCTGAATGAGACGCGGTTCCCCAAAGGCTATGGCGTCAAACTAAACAGTACCCATAAGCTCATGGCGTTGGTAGCCTTTTACCATAAGGCTCCCCCCACCAAAGATGCGATGGCCCGATTTACGATGTTTATGGCACCTAGGGGAACCAGGGTCGAACCCATGGGGGTGTACCAGGTAGGTGTCAACGTGGTGTGTTTCAGCAAGTTTTCAGAACGGCCAGAAAATCAAACCGACGAAGGCATTGAGATTGAGCCAGGCGTCCAGGTCATGACAGCCCCTTTGAATTTCCTGGTCGATGGATGCGTCAAATATGCATATCCCCATGGGCATAACGGGGTGTTGTTGGTCGCGTTAGAAAATCGAACCACCAACCGGACCCTTCTTCGCACCGTGCCCGAGGTAGAGCAAGATGGGACTTTGAGAGTCTTTCCAGAACACCAAATCTATGTAGATGCTACCGGGTTTTCAGTAAATACCAAAGATACCTATGAAATGGTCCTCGTGCACCACCGCCCTCTTCATCAAAAGGGGGAAGTATTTGGTATGGGGAATTATCTGCTGTACATGACCCCAGGGCAATGCCCGAACTCTCCTTCCTGACTTTCTCTAAGTCTGAGGAGTCAAACATTCCCGTCGAGACGGGATAACAGCCCTTCCGTGCCCAACGTGTGAAACACCTTGGGGATTCAGTTGCCCTGAGTGCTTCTGCTATTCGGTTCCGGGTCCGGATTCCTCCCTATTTTCGAACCCCTCCGCTTTCGATCGTGAAAACCAATTTGTTGATGAACCAGCTAGTCGTTCAGGCATTCCACTCGAAAAATCTCACTATCTCTCCGGACGAACCCCTTTCCCTGGAGTAGGCTGAATATTCTGCTCCCTACTTCGGAGGAGTAGAGGAAACTTTGGCCATGCGGCAGATAACTGATGGCTTCCTGCTGGGGCAAGGCCTCTAACCTGATGAAATGGTAATCTTCCCCCTGTTTAAGGTTCTGGCTACCTTTCCAACTCCCTTTGGCCAAGTCAAAGCGAATTTCCACAGCCTGGTCATAGGTCAATATCAAGAAGGAAGATCCATCAGGGGCAATGTCAAATGACGTGATGAGATGACCCACCTGACTGGAGTGTGGGCCTACCATAGCCGCAATCTCGATCTCGCCAAACAGGGTTAAGGGCTGCACCTCATTGTGACTGTTTTCCCACTGGTTTCGTGACAGGGTAAACATCTTTGAAGAAGTGGTTGGGTCCAGCAGGTTTTCCTTTGTCAGAACATACAGGTCACCGTTTGGATGGATGGCCAACCCTTCTGCGTTGTGGGGGTGGTCAGGGTAGGTGAGAACGATTCTATGTATTGGCGCAACGGACTTAGGAAATATTTCCTGTTCTTCGATGACCAAAATCTCTACGGTCTCCCTGCTTGGCAAATCAAGTAGTTCCACGTTATCTCCAATATCCCCAATGAACAGGCAGGACTCCTGCGAAAAGCAGGGTCCAAGGCTCATGTCCTCAAAATCAGCGTTAGGGGATAGGCGGCCTTCGATTTTGATTGACTGGAGATTGTTCCCGTGGAGGTCGGTGATGTAAAAGAACGGCTCGTTGTCTGAGTCATTGATGTGATAAAGCCTATTGGGGAATTTCCTTGAGACCACCAAGCCACTCGCTTCAGGGATAACCCGACGGTCCAGGGTTCCGGTACGGACGGCTTTCCCCCAACTTTTGCAGAATGCGGACGAAGTAGAATGAAGACAAAATACGGAGATGGAACCCATAAGAAGAAGAACGGCAATCTCTTTAAGGAGAAAATTCGTCAAACGTCTCATTCGTGTGGAGGGAGATGACTCAGCGGTGCGGATGGCGTAATGATTTCGCTTAAGCCGATGACGTTCAATTTTCATCCCGGCTCTTCTCCAAAGTGAGTGGGTAAAAAATGGCTAAAACTGGTTTAAAGTCCGCACCGGGCAAGGGTTTAAGCGTGTTAAGGGGTGTAGAAAGTGAGATGATTTGCAAATGGCAAGCGGGAAGAAACTGGGGCTCATGACGACACACGATGGGTCAATAGCCCTGGGTTGGAATCGACTCCTTCGTCATTCCCGCGAAAGCGGGAATCCAGTGAGTGAGGATGTCTAAACAGCCTGCGGTCTATATCCTTGCCAGCAAGCGAAACGGCACCCTGTACATCGGAGTGACCAATGACCTCCCCAAGCGTGCGTGGGAACACAAAAACGATGTGGTCGAGGGTTTCACGAAGAGATACAGCGTCCATCGCCTGGTGTATTACGAGTTGCATGAGGATATGGAATCAGCGATACGCAGGGAAAAACACATGAAAAAATGGAACAGGGCCTGGAAGCTGGAACTGATCGAGAAGCAGAATCCTGACTGGAGCGATGTGTGGGAGGGGATTCTTTGAGGCGGGTGCTCCCGAAAGGGCTCACGGGGTGACCCTGGATTCCCGCTCCCCGCTTTCGCGGGGACAAGCTTCGCGGGAATGACGACTGCATGGCATGCGTACTCCCAGAAATCTAAAAAGACCTAAATGCACCCATTTGGGAGAAGACCCTTCCTCCCATCCATGGATCCTTGCGGGCAACAAGGATTATTGTGAAAGGGGGGACCAGAACGATACAATCTCACCAACGCATTGTCCAGAACAAATGTAGACGATTTGCTGGCCAATTCTACCCACTCAATTCAACGAAGACCCAAAAGAATTTTCCCGGTTTTGTGAACAAAGGGTTTCATTTTACTTTGGTGCCTGGGTCCACTTCCTCCAAAAAAGTCGCGAGGCTTTTCACCTCTTCGTCCCCCGCCGCTAAGACCATCCCCTGAGATTCAATCCCCATCAATTTCGCCGGCTTGAGGTTGGTAACCACGACGACGGTTTGACCTACCAGGTCTTCCGGCTTGTATTTTTTGCCGATCCCAGCCACGATTTGGCGCTGTTCCCGCCCTAAATCCACCTGAAGTTTGACCAGTTTTTCAGATTTTGGAACACGCTCTGCGCTCAAAACTTTTCCAGCTTTGAGCTGAATTTTTTCAAATTCTTGGATGGTTATTGAATCGTCCGAGCCGGGCGTATTCCCAGGTCTTTGTGTTGGCTCAGGTTTCATTTGTGATGAAGCTGTGGCCTGAGATTGGTATGAGGGAGAGGATCCAAGATGATCGGGGGAGGGTTGATTTTTCCCTTGGGATTTGGTGGTGGCTTCGATTCGTGGAAAGATAGGCTGACCTTTTGTCACCTGCGTGTCTGGGAGAAGGCCCCCCCAGTTGAACTCCCCCTCTAAAATCGGCTTGGTAAAATTCAGAGTTAGTCCCAATTGCTGTTTTATTTCCTCGGCTGTGGTTGGCATGAAGGCATAAATGGAGATGCATAGACATCTCAAAGTTTCGGCGGAATGGTACAGCACGGTGTCAAGCCGGGGTTTTTGGTCCGGTTGTTTGGCTAGGACCCAGGGAGCCGTCTTGTCGATGTATTGGTTCCCGAGTTGAACGAGACCCCAGATGGATTCCAAAGCTCGGTTAAATTCCAGTCTCCCAGAATGAAGATGATGGGGAAGTTTTTCACGGATTAGGGATTCCGCGGTCCTCTTGAGCTCGGTTTCAAGGCCGGTTGTGGTGGAATCTTGGGGTTCTGGAACTCTTCCGTTGGAGAAGCGGTGAATTAACGTGAGGGTCCGGCTCAACAAATTTCCCAATCCGTTGGCCAGATCGCTGTTGATACGGCCGATAAAGGGTTCTCTTGCAAAGTCTCCGTCCTGTCCAAATGGGATCTCTCGAAGCAAAAAATACCGGAAGGCGTCTGCACCGAATTCTTCAACCATGACGTAGGGATCCACTACGTTTCCTCGGCTTTTGGACATTTTTTCACCATCGACGGTCCACCAGCCATGGGCAAAGATGGTCCTGGGAAGTGGAAGTTCTAAACCCATGAGTATGGTGGACCAGTACACCGCGTGGGTTGTGAGGATATCTTTGCCAACCAGATGGATGGAAGCCGGCCAATACCGCTCAAAGGCCGGGACTGATGGCAAATACTCCAAGGCTGATATGTAATTCACCAACGCATCGAACCACACGTATGTCACGTAGTCCGAGTCGAAGGGGAGTTCGATACCCCAGGAAAGTCGGGATTTTGGTCGGGAAATGGACAAATCTTCCAATGGCTTTTGAAGAAACCCAAGCACCTCGTTTCGCCGGGTTTCCGGCCGTAAGAAATCCTTGTGTTGTTGGATGTGTTCCTTCAACCGGTCTTGGAACCGGCTCATGCGAAAGAAGTAATTGCTTTCGCTAAGCTGTTCAACCGGTCGCTTGCAGTCGGGGCACAACCCATTTTGGACATCCTTCTCCGTCCAAAACCGTTCGTCAAAGGTGCAATACCAACCCGTATACTCGGCGCGATAGATAAGGTCTTTGTTGGACAGGTTTTGGAGCGCCCGTTGAACGACCGCTTTGTGCCGGGCATCGGTGGTGCGAATAAAGCCATCGTGTGAAATGTGAAGTTTTTCCCAAAGGTTACGAAATTGGGGGGTCACTCGATCGCAGTAGGTTTGGGGATCAATCCCAGCCTTTATGGCGGCTTGCTGGACTTTTTGGCCATGTTCGTCCAGTCCGGTTAAGAAAAACGTGTCGTTGCCTGTTAAGCGCCGGTATCTGGCCATCACATCTGCGGCAATGGTGGTATAGGCGTGGCCAATGTGGGGCACATCATTGACATAGTAAATAGGCGTGGTGATGTAAAAGGGATCGGGCATGGGGTGGCCTTCCAGTTTTCTTGAGACGGTTAAGGATGCAAGGGCCTCACAAATACCTGTTTGGTTTTGAAAAAATGAGAAGGGGATTAAGACGCGGGCATGGAAGTGGCGTCACGAAGTCTTAAGAGAAAATTTTCCATGACTAGTTGGAGGTTGAGATTTCGTGTCGGTGCCTGCTCCAGATTCTGGAGCTGTTCGATTAAGTCTATGACCTTCTCCGGGCGTATTTTTCTTGCCATTTGCTGAAGAAGGGGAAACTGATCACCATGTAAAAGTTGGTTTCGGTCAGCCCCGATCGTGACCAGGAGTAGGTCCCGGAGGCTGTGGGATAGCCAGAATATCACATCGGGGAACCGTTCTGACGTTGAAAAATCCGTAGCTGTGCCCAATATATTGGTAATGGGGGGAGAGCCCTGACCGGGTAGAAGTTGGAAAAATTCTTGTTGCCGGCTTCTGGTTTCCGTGGGATCGGTCTGCAAGGCCAAGCCGATGCGGTTGTTGGTGACCATCGCCAATAATCGAGCATCATTGGGGGAAAGGGCCCGTTTATTCCTGAGGGCCTCCTCCACCTCGGCTTGGGTTGGCAGGGCGAATCGGAGGGAGAGGCAACGGGAACGCACCGTGGCCGGGAGTGTCGAAGGCCGGCTCGTGATGAGAATAAACAAGCTGTGGTCGGGTGGATCTTCCAACGTTTTAAGTAGCGCATTTGCAGCGTTTGGGGTCAGTCGGTGGGCGTCGTTTATCAGGCAGGTTTTCCGGGATGTCAGAAGCGGACGGTAAATGACATGGTGTTCCAGGTCACGAACACGGTCGATCTTGATTTGGGGATTCGTTTTGTCTGGCTCAGGTTCAATGTGTAAGACGTCGGGGTGGGTTCCGGATGCAATCTGTCGGCAAGATTTGCACATCCCACAAGGGTCCGGACTGGATGACGCAATGGTTGTTTCACAGCTTAAGGCTTGAACAAAGCGAATAGACATGAGGCGCTTGCCGATGGCTTCTTCGCCTGTAAAGAGATAGGCATGTCCAATATGGCCCTGGCCTAGCGCCCTTCGGAGTTTTTCTTTAGGGCCGTCATGGCCAATGATGTCGGAAAAGGGCATGCGTAATCCTAGCAGGATGTTGAAAAAGTCGGCCAGCTTTGTTCTCACGGCACTTGGAGGCTCGACGTGCCGAACAGAGTACGCCTTTGTCTCCTCGCTTGCTGCGGCCGCGCTGGACGGCCTTTTTGACCCTCCTGCGGGGTGCTCTGATGCCGTCCCTGATCTCCTAGAGTGCTGGGTTGCCCCTGTGCCAAAAGGGTTTTTCAATAGCCTGCTAGGTGGGATTTAGGCTGAATGGTACTGGATCAGCCTGGTTTTTTGCTTGGCCTTAATTTTTTCATTCTTGAAAGAAAGGGTTGTACTCTTTTGGCAACCTGTTCGGCAATGGTGCCGATCGTATCGCCGGCGTCAATGATTATGATCCGGTGGGGATGGTCCTTCGTCAACGCCATGAACCCCTTCCGGACTCGTTCATGGAATTTTTTCTTCTCGTGATCTAACCGGTTTTGGTGGAGTGCTCGACGCCGTCGTGCGAGGCCCTGGTCCACAGGCAGGTCGAACAAAAAGGTCAGGTCTGGGGTGAGACCCTGAGTGGCAAATTGATTTAAATTTTGAAGAGCCGTGAGGTCAAGTCCCCGACCATACCCCTGGTAAGCGAGCGTGGAGTCGAAGAATCGATCGCAAAGCACCACGGCTCCTTTTTTCAAAGCCGGTGCGATGACATGGGCGACATGTTGGCTTCGGCAGGCAAGGACCAGGAAGGCTTCACCTTCAGGGGTCAAGGACTCCCAGGATGAATTTCGACCAGTGTTGAGCAGAAGGCCACGAATGTGCTCGGCAAATGGGGTGCCACCGGGTTCTCGGGTTTCGAGGACCCGGTACCCTCTGGCTTGAAGATTTGCAGCCAGCCTTTGACATTGGCTGGATTTCCCAGATCCTTCAATCCCTTCAAAGGTAATGAAAAACCCTCTTCGTTGGTCCTTAGAACTTGGACGATGCTTTGGCGTAGTTTCCACCCCGGATCGGTGGGGCTATCCTAGTCTAAGTTGTTGAAAATCGCAAGAAAATGATTGCAGCTCAGGGGCAATGACTGTACCATGCGAGAAGAGTAGACTGATACCTTGAAGACGTTTAAAGCCTCACTCAAGCGGTATTTTCTAACTGGCCTGTTGGTCATTACCCCCATTTGGGGGACAATTCTCATTCTCAAAACGCTGTTCGTCACGGTGGACAGCATTTTAGGGAATATGCTGGCCGAGGTGGTCACGGAAGATTATTACGTCCCCGGCCTGGGGATTTTGACCCTTCTCCTTCTGATATTTCTGGCCGGGATCATGGCAACCAATTTAATCGGTAGACGGGTGGTCAAGCGGTGGGAAGAATTCTTGGAACGGGTGCCGATTGTCAGGGGTATTTATGCCACACTCAAGTCCATGATGGACATTCTGTCCTTTAAGCAACGGGAAAAATATAACAAGGTGATTATGATCCAGTTCCCCAAGAATGGGCACTATTGCTTGGCCTTTGTCACTGGGGAAACGAGGGAGGAGGTTCAGTGTCTGACGCCGGACCCCCTGGTGCACGTGTACGTCCCCACGTCGCCGAACCCCACCTCGGGGTATTTTTTGTTGGTCCCAGAAAGGGAGATTATGTCCGTCGATCTAAGCGTGGAAGAGGCAATGAAACTTATTGTCTCGGGGGGACTTTATTCGTCTGCAAAACCAATGGGTGTACCGACCTTGGAACAACCTGGGAAGGGTGCCCTCCAGGGCCAAAGTTTCAAGGTTCCGACAGGGTAAGGCATTCACCCGAGGGTGGGAGACCCTGGGCAAAAAGCAGGGTGGTGGGGTTTTTCAACGCCCGCTAAAGGGGAGAGGAAAGAATGAAACGGGTGTCGGCAGTGGTCATGGCGGCTGGGTTGGGCAAACGGATGCATTCCAAGAAAGCCAAGGTCTTGCACCAGGTTGCCGGTCGTCCAATGGTTTGGTATGTGGTTTCCTTGGCCCAACAAGTCGCAGACTCAACGGTGGTGGTCCTGGGGCATCAGTCGGATGAAGTTCGTTCCATTTTGGAACAGCGGGAGACCGGCTTTCGCCCGATTAATATTGTCCTTCAGACTAAACAACTTGGGACCGGAGATGCAGTCAAGCAAGCTAGGGCTGCTTTGAGGAAGAGGGGCAATCCGGTTATGAATCATTGTCTCATCTTAAATGGCGACACACCGCTTTTAACCAAGCAAACTGTTTGTGATCTTTTGCAAAGGCATGAGGCTGAGAAGGCCGTGGTCACCCTTTTAACCACAGAATTGGATAATCCACAGGGATATGGTCGGGTGGTTCGTGGGGAGGGACAGCAGGTTCTGAAAATTGTGGAAGACAGTGATGCCTCGACTAAGGAGCGCGCGCTCCGTGAGGTGAATGTGGGAACGTATGTGGTTGAGAGAAAGTTTTTGTTTTCTTCTCTTGATCAATTGGAGCCCAAAAACGCTCAGGGTGAATATTATCTGACAGATATGATTGAAATTGCTGTAGCAAGAAGGCTTCGAGTCTCGGTGGTGAAAGAATCCAATGTGACGGAGTGTTTGGGGATTAACACACGAGAACAGTTGGCGGTGGTGGAACAGGTCATGCGACAGCGGATTCGAGGCAAGTGGTTGTTTGAAGGAGTGACGATGTATGACCCTGCCACCACGGTGATTGATGAGGGAGTCGTTATCGGGCGAGATACCGTTCTTTACCCTCATGTGTCTCTGGAAGGTGAAACGAAAATCGGTGAGGATTGCGTTATCCGTTCTCATTCGAGGTTGAAGGATTGCGTGCTTGGTGAGGGGGTGGTGATTGAGGACTGTTGTGTGTTGGATGGGGCGGTGGTGGAAGACTGGGCCTCCGTGGGTCCGTTCGCACGTCTTCGGCCTGGCGCGGTCCTCAGAAAAGGGGCGAAAGTCGGGAATTTCGTGGAGTTAAAAAATGCGGAATTGGGCCAGGGTTCCAAAGCGAACCATCTCACCTACCTAGGGGATGCTCAAATTGGACAAATGGTGAATATAGGTGCAGGGACCATTACCTGTAATTACGATGGCTTTCGAAAAGAAAAGACGGTGATTGAAGACGGAGTGTTTATTGGTAGCGACACGCAACTGATCGCTCCTGTGTCTATAGGCAAAGGGGCGGTGGTGGCTGCAGGGTCCACGATCACCCGGGATGTCCCAGCCGATGCTTTGGCCCTTTCCCGACCCGAGCAGGTAAATCGAATTGGTGGCGCATCCCGGCGTCAGGCATTACACGCTCATCAGTCTAGGGCTGAATTGAAAAAGAAATCTTCACCAAAACATGAGAAAAAGTCCGGTACCCTAAAAAAGGCCACATAAATCTCCTTTTTAAAAAGCCGAGTTTTTTCTTCCGGTTTCTTTAGATTCGTGATCAATTTCCGAGAAAAACACAGAGGGCAAGTCCTATGTGCGGGATAATTGGGTATATTGGGCACCAGAACGCCATCTCTATCCTCGTTGAAGGGTTAAAGCAACTTGAGTATCGGGGGTATGACTCTGCCGGTATCGCTGTCCTTCAGAATGGGAATATTGAGGTTCGGCGAAGTGTCGGGAAGTTAGTGAATTTAGAGGATGCGCTTAGGCAGGAGTCAATCTATGGGACTATTGGGATCGGCCATACCCGGTGGGCAACCCATGGGAAACCCT
>JACZVJ010000181.1 GCA_022572725.1 Nitrospinota bacterium
GAAAAGGAATTTTCATTCGTTTCCGGGCGTCCCTAAATGACATGGAGGTTGCGAGAAGTCTTTGGGCTTAGATTGGACTGGAGTTCGGGATTGGGGTCGGGCTTTTTGGTGATTCCTTTCCCCAACCTTCAAGTTCAAGAATGGGACCACGTGCCAGATCCTCATGAGGACCGTTCAGGATTCACCCATCGCATCCCTCTGGCTTAGGACACACAAGTCTCGTCACATCAAGCAGCTTGCCATCCCTGGTCACTCTGACTTAGGTCGTTGACCTGAAACTTTGCATATGCGAAAATATATGCGTGTTTCAAATCCTCTTCTCAATTGGCGTTGAGGACGATCTCCTTGCCATTCCACCGTACCACCGGAATAGGATCCTGAATGACATGGAGGAACAGCTTGCGCATCAACCCTTGGTTCCCACGAAAAAAAGGAAGCTATTAGTGAACCTGCTGCCTCCGTGGGAGGCGGCTTCTATCGTCCGGGAACTTCGGAGTGGCGATTACCGCGTTTTCTATGACGTGGATGAGGCTAACCGAAAGGTTTATGTCCGGGCTGTCCGGAAAAAACCACGTGGGAAGACGACAAAGGAGATTATATGAAAACGATATCCGTCCGTGACCTCCAAAAAAAAGTGCGCGAATCCGTGGACGCAGCCCAGTCAGATCGCATTGTCATCACACGTCAAGGGAAGCCAGCAGCGGTGCTGGTGGGCGTAGAGGGAGCGGATTGGGAAACCCTTGTCCTTGAGACCAGTGCGAACTTCTGGCGTCTCATTGAAAAGCGGCGAAAACAGCGGACCCTCTCGCTTACCGAAATGCGCAAGAGGCTACGCGCAAAATGAACCTGCCTACCGTAAGGTTGGGCTGGCATCACACATGCAAATTTGAAGTCGTTCCCTTACGTGCAACTTCTTGTTCTCTCCCAGGCCGTCCATTCGCTGCATGGCGAAGTCGTTGGTAAGGGATCTGCACTGCCAGAGGCTCGGGGAACTTGATACCTTTTGCCGAAACGCCCTGAGTGGCCCCGTGACGGAAAGGAACTTTCTCATTTTCCTCACCCCCCCTTTGAGGGGATCTGTCTGCGTGCTTGCCTGCGTGCCTGAGCGAGGCCGCTCGCAGCCAGGCACCGCGCAAGGAGGCACCGCAGGGAGATGAAGGTGAGGGGGAGCAGTTCCTTGGAAGGGGAGGCTGGGTGGGATCGAGGCCCCGTTCTCTTTACCTTCTCTCCACCCTTCCTTAAAAAGGTGTGTTGTGGGAATGGTTAGAGGTCGTGGTGCATGTTGCCATTCGAACCACAAATAAACGACCACTCCATTTCCTCATTTTTTCTTACCGTGGTTCGTCCTTGTCTCCCACCTCAGAGAGCTCATGTTCCCCGAAGATTGCCGATTCATAGGTGTAGTGTTTGAACTCCAACAGATTGTGGGAGGGGTCTTCCAAAAAAAAGGTTTGGTGCTCGAGCCTGGACCCCGAAAAACGCCTTCTCGGCTCCTGGTAAAAGGTCAGGCCCTTCACCTTGACTCGATCGGCCAGGGCCTTCCAATCCTCCTCCATTGTAAACACCAGGCCGAAATGCCGTGGGTAAATGCCCTTCTGCCTTGGGAGGGGTTCTTTTGTGAGTTGCGCGATGATCTGATGGCCAGCCAGGTTGAGTGTGAGGGCCACGGGAGATTCACGGCCAAGGGTGCAGCCTAGGCCCTCTACGTAAAATCGCTTCGTCTCTTCCAAATCTGTTACCGGAAAGGCAAGGTGAAATAAGAGAGGCCCCATGACCCGGCTCCGTGACTGTGTTGTAAGGATTGGGCTGTGACTCTCTACTGTGTCGCCTTTTGTGGGTATTGGTCAATCCGTCAACCCACATTTGTCACCCGAACCGGTCAGCCACCACCGGTTTCCCTCGCCCCCTCCAATAGCCCGCGCCCATCCAGCGGGTCGTGTGGCCAATGGCATATCGGCCGTCTGCTGCCAGAACCAGGGCCCCGGCTGCTCCTTGAATCCGTTGAACAAGTTCCCTCAGGGCCCTTCTCGTGGCCAGAGGAGGGTTCGCCCCCTGCTTGAGATCCATGGCAATCTGTTTGGCCAGGGCGAGTCTGATTATGGTTTCCCCAATTCCAGTCATGGAAACCCCTCCGCCGGCATTGTCAGCATAGACTCCACACCCAATTAGGGGTGTATCCCCCACACGACCTGGCAGCATCTGTGAAATCCCACCCGTCGAGGCGCCGGCAGCGATTGTTCCTTCCCGATCCAGTGCCACGGCACCCACGGTATCGTATTGGGCCAGGTTCTCATAAACACTCAAAGTGTTCTTTTTATTCTTCCTTGTGTCAGATTTTGATGTGGGTCTGGCTGACGACCCTGCGGAAACGTCTAGTTCCAATTTGAAGCGCCTGGCAAGGCCGGTCGCGTGACGACCGACGAGAAGCACGTGTTTCGTTCGCTCCATAACCAGACGGGCGGCGGAGATGGGGTGGCGAATTTTTTCCAGACCCGCAACCGCACCTGCTTGGAGGTGGCGGCCCTCCATGATGGCGGCATCCATACGCCGGATGCCATCCAATTGGAGCCGAGACCCGCAACCGGCATTGAAGAGCCCTGACCCTTCCAACAGCCGGATCATGGCTTCTACTGCTTCCAGGGCAGACATGTGGCTTTGAAGAATTTGGAACCCTGCTGCGAGGGCTTCGGTCAGGCACCTACGTTGGCGGGCATTCGGCTTCCGATCTCCGGCTCCACCGTGGATCAGGACCATACCAGGTCGCAAACGACTCGCTTGGATCAATGGAGGAGAATATCCCTAGCTTTACGGAAGGAAGGGTCTTGCATGCGTTCCAGATTCAGGCGAACGAACCCCAGCCCGGTCACGCATAGCTCAAAGTTGGCGGAAAGTTTTTGAAAGAGCGCGGGAGTTTCTTTGAAATCACCTTGTTGAAACTTGGCGACGATTCCATACGACCGTTTTCCGGCCTTCACATAGTCCACCAAAAAGTCTTTGTGGTGGATTAACCCACTGGCTTTGACGTAGCTCAGGCATTCGGGAAACAAACCGGTCATGAAAAGGGTAAAGTCCCCGATATGCCGGTGGACCTCTCGTTCTCGATCCACCTCGGATGTCTGACCCGTAGCCTCTGCCTGATAAAGAAGTTCCACGACGGTTTCTACGGTTTTCCCCTCCTGATCCTTGATCCGGTGAAGATTGTCAACATGAGCAAAGTCCACCAGAAGATTAGAGAGATAATAGGTGACATTGAAATCCGGCCAACCCAAGGTCTCAGTAAAGCTCCGCTCGGTCAAGGTCCCGAACAACCGTCTGAGGGGATGATGCTCTGATATCCGGGGTTCCATCAATTCTCCTCCAAGCCTGATTTCAAGGAAGGCTAAGCCTATCCCGGCTCCTCAGGCCCCTTATCGGAAACCTGGGGTTGAGGCTTTACCCATTTTGTCGGTTTCCGACCGACGGCTGTCAAGAAGGAAGGTCACCGGCCCCTCGTTTTCCAGTTTTATGAGCATGGTGGCTCCAAACACGCCGGCTTCCACATGAAGACCTTGGGCTTTTAGCCTTCCGATGACCAGTTCGTATAACTGCTGGGCCAAGTCAGGTGGCGCAGCTCCATCAAAT
>JACZVJ010000182.1 GCA_022572725.1 Nitrospinota bacterium
TATCTCGATTTTTCTCGCCCGCGTTCAGCATCGGACTGAACGGCTACTACTACCAACAGATCACGGATGACGAGAGCCCGGGCACGATCCTTGGAGACTTCAAGGGCCGCGTTCTGACTGTGGGACCCCTTGCCACCTATAGCTTTAAAGTGGGTAATACGGCTGTGTCCACAAGCCTGAAGTATTTCCGCGAGTTCTCCGTCAAGAACCGGCTGGAGGGGGACATCGTCCTATTCCAGGTGTCCGTCCCCCTTTGGTCGCCGCCATCCGGCGTCTAGGAGCCTGTCCGATATTGAGCTCTTTGAGTCATGAGAGACCTCTATCAGCCATGAGCTCGGGGCCTGATCGTGTTCGGATTGGTGCACAACCGGGGATCACGCTCTCTCCTCGATCTCTACGCTCCCCGCTTCCTTCCTCTCTGGCGCTACAGACCTGCGTGCGGCGGTCGTCGGCGTCGGCACCGGCGAGCTGTCCACAGCTTCAGGAGGTTGTTGTGGGTGGTACAGATGAGCGTCCACTCCCCGCGGACCTTGCGGTGCCCCCGCAACAAGAACTGGCGGAACCCCGGTAGACACGGTCTATATAAGCGGCATAAGAGCCCTTTTGGATTTTTGAAGGAAATGTTGGAACGGTGGTTGGCCTGTAAAAGCCAAAATTTATTCACCTCAGTGAAGGAGGTTTTCATGATTAGGAACATCAAAATTGCCATGGCATGCTTGCTCGTTGGTCTAACGCCTGTTTTGATTTTAGGTTGCGCGACTCCGGCGGCCCAAACAGGATTTCTGAAAGATTACTCCAAACTCCAACCCCATCCCGACATCGAAGGTCGTCATGTTTATCTCAATCCCAATATGAATGTCGGTGACTATTCCAAATTTATTGTTGACCCTGTTGTCCTCAGTTTATCTAAAACGGGTAAAGAGCGCGGAGTTGATCAAGAAGATCTGAATGAGCAGGTGACGTTTTTCCATCAACAAATTGTGCGCAACCTTGAACAAGGCTACCGAGTCGTGAGCAGCCCGGGGAAAGGTGTGGCACGTGTGCGTGTGGCCATCACCGATGTGGAGAAGACCAACCCCTTTTTAAATATCCATCCAGGAACCAAATTGACTGGCGCTGGATTAGGCAGTGCGGGAATGGAAGCGGAAATAGTGGATTCGGTAACCGGTCAAACCATTGCCGCTGCCATTGACAATCAGAAAGGGTCCCGATTGAGCCTTACGGCTGGGCTAAAATGGTTTGGCCATGCACAAGCCGTGATGGAGAATTGGGCTGAGGACCTGAAGAAATTCATCGATAAGGGTCACGGGAAGACGTCTAAAAAAATGTGAACTTGCTATTCCCTGTCTTGCTACGGGGTGACCATGTAGATTCCCACTTTGGAAAATCCCCCCACCCCTCCTTTGTCAAAGGGAGAACGGGGGGATTTTCTGGCTGTTGAGGTTGGGAGAGGAGCGAGGCCTAAGGGGCAATAATAATGTGGGTGTCTTGAAAAAGGTTATTTCCGCGGATCGGCATACTCGGCCGGTTGCAGTTGATAGAACCCTTGCAAGATCCGAATCTCCCGGCGGAGCCGACTAAGGCTTTTGCTTTTCTCGCCCCGGGAGCATTTCACATACCCTCGCCTCGTGTGCACCACCTTATCCGAGCCACAGACAATACACTCGCGGCCTTGCAAAAAGTTGGCCGCACAATTAAGTAACGAGATTCGTCCAGTAACCATGCGACCTTTCTCGCACACATTGGTTGAGGCATGAGAGATACTGGCCACATGAGAATTAATTTTTTACAGGAGCCCAACATGTATGCAATCCACCTTCAGAAATTATCTCCAGTTTTAAGAATTCTGTGTATTCTTTTGGCCACAGTTTTTCTTGGCGGCCTGCCAGCACATGCCCAACAAGCGGAATCAAATTTTGAGGTTCCGGGTGCAATACGGGCCTCAGATGTGTTGCCCAGGGAAATGCTGCGAGGCCCCCATCATACAGTGCAGGAAAACGTGGTGACGTATAACGGCTTCACCCACCACTTTAGGATTGACTCGAAATTCGGACGTTTCAAAGCAACCGGAAATGGCATGGTTCCAGTGCGGATTACAGAAATCAACGTCATTGCCAAACTGGAGAAAATGAAAAACTCTGATAAGTTTTTGGATGGATTAAAAGAATCTGGAGGCACCTTATTGGAAAGTACTAAAAATCTGGTGCTTCATCCAGTGGATACCGTAGGAGGTTTCCCCTCAGGACTCTACAACATCTTCGCAGATATGGGAGTGGTAGCCGGTAAGGTTATGAAAGGAGAAGCGTCTATTGGAGAAGCCACTGTAAAAGCCGGGGATGCGCTGGTGGGATTTTCCCGGAATAAGCGCGAATTGGCCTTTACCCTTGGAGTGAATCGCTTTTCTGACAACAAGGTATTGCATGAATATCTCAACAGCGTTACCTGGGCCACCACGGGGGGGACTTTTACCATAGACTTGGGAAAGATGGCCGTCAGCGGTCCTGCAGGGTCAGTGTTAACGGGTGTGTCTCTAACCAGAACCATGGGAAGGATGATGCGGGACAACACCATCCCAGGACTTCAGAGGATGAATGAGGACGCACTCGAAGGCATGGGAGTTAAAGAATCCATCATCAATCGATTTATTGGGAACAAAAAGCTGACGCCCCGTCATCAAACGGCGATCACTCAATCTTTAGTCTCATTAAGTAAGGCAAAACACCGCGAAGCATTTCTAAGCCTTGTTTCAATACAAACCCGCTCATTAGATGACGCAAATATGTATCAGGCTGTTGCGGCAATGATCGCAGCCTATAACAAGACCCAGGTTCCTATCACAGAAGTACGTACTGTTGAAAATGTGGTCTTGTTTCGAAACGAAAAAGGTTCCTACGTGCTCACCTATCCAATCGATAATTTTTTCTGGACCAAACAAACCGCGGAAAAAACGCAAAAGGTGTTTAGGCGATTTCCTTCGAAGGCTAGAAAGGAGCTTTGGATTTTAGGAACATTTTCAGACCTGGCTGTAAAAAAGCTCGATGAGCTGGGGTGGGTTTTGCACGACCGGTCGATGGGCAAATTGACAATGGCGAATCCCTATTAAATTTTGGGCTGGCACAGAAGATTGTTGATTGGGATCTCTGGTCGGATACTTCGCCCGATTGGCAGCGCCTTTTTGAAAGTTTCAGTGATCCGGTGTGGATACAGGTCACAATGAAGAACAAGACCACCGTGGCTGGGCTGTATGGGAGTGCGTCGTTTGCACCAAGCGCGGCGCGCCCTTCAAGCCTCTATCTCCAGGAGGTTTGGAGGATACAAGAGAATGAGCAATGGAGGAGAGTCAAGAATACAGCCGGGATCATGATTAGTGCAGCGGAGATTGAATCCGTTGAACTTTTGTACGATACTAAGCAAGAGGACGTGAAAAATGGTTGATCAGAATTCTGTTGCTGTTGTGATCGCGCAAGGCAAGTTCTTCGACTATGAAGTGTTTGTGGGGGGGCTGAGTCATGTTATGGGCCAAGGCCAACCTGCAACGAGCTACGTGTGCACGGTGGGTGTCGATCGATTTTCCGAAATTCTCAAGTATTGGCCAGCAGATCGG
>JACZVJ010000084.1 GCA_022572725.1 Nitrospinota bacterium
CCAGCATCCAAGTTTCTCCAGGATCGGTTTTCCGAAAATACCAAGCGACTCTTGCACGAATATAGTGGTGCCACTCCTCCTTCGGAATCGCTGCAAGGCGCTTTGATTCAGGACCTTAACCAAATACACAAAGGCGGTTCTCTCTACGATAAAGACTGTTTTGCTCACGTAACTTTGAGGAAAGAGACTAAGAACCTAATCAAGCAAAACCGGCAGGAAAAGGATCTCATCCACCTTAACCGGTTTCTGTTGGAAGATGCTTACCCACAGGAAATAGCGAAGAGCCAAGTAAAGAACCATGACCTCCCCTCCTCTATTGAGCCAGGTGATAAGCATTGGGGGCTGGCGAAGAAGATCGCCTTGTGTGCTTTGACTAATCATACGTCGATCATCCGGCACTGGAGCTGGATTCATTTGATCCCTGCGACACAATTAGCCTTTGCGACCAGGACCCTTCTGGGTCCCAATCACCCCCTGGGCCGTTTATTGTGGCCCCATATCTACGGTACAGTGCAAGCCACCAAGTTTGGGAGCATGGCCCAAATGGCCAAGGGAGGGGACTTCGAAAATGTTTTCAGTTTCCCACAGAAGGAGATGTGCAAACTGTTCAATGACTCTTATGAAGACTTTCGGTTGTATAGGAGCGACCCTAGGTTGGATGCCAAAAACCGTGTCGTAAATGGCCTAAAGAACCAAGGGGTCGAGACGCCGACCCAGGACAATCTTGAGAAATTATTCGACTGTATGTACACGCACACTGAGGAATATTTGAAGATCTACTATGATGCTGGAAATCCTATTAGTCAGGATGGTGAATTGGTCAATTGGCTCAACATTCTCAATACCGGGCTTCCTGGTGGCATCCGCGAGGTGTTGGACCCAACAATTAATATAAAGAGCGGAGAGATAAAACCGGGTGATGTAACTCTCGACAGCGTGGCTCGTCTGATCGCTTGCTTTATCTACCTGGTTACTGTCCAGCATGAAATGATGGGATCTCTTCTTTGGAATTACCAATTATGGACCCACAGGCAGCCCACCCGCGTGTACAAAAATGGGGGACGGGAACCCCTCGACGTCTACCAGCGGCTCGTGAATTACAATTTCATGCTGATGGTAAAGCGAACCCGCCTTATGGATGAATCAACTTATTGTCGTATGACTAAGGGGCTGCCAAAAGAAAAGAAAGAAAAGTTGGAAACGTGCTATAGGCAGTTTGTTTCTGAGTTGAAAAACATCCAATCAAAAATGGACGATGACCCGTGGGAGGCTTGGAGAATCTACCCCAAGGACCTTGAGGCACATATCAACGCATGATACCGTGATTCGCCGGAAGGGCCGATAATGGTGACCGAATTAGCGCGAGAAATGGAGCTGCTCTCCCCGGATCATACGATTCTCGAACGGCCGTTTATGGAGTTCCGGCCCTTCGGCGTGGATGAGCGTGGGAGGAAGATCACGGATGTCAGCGGGATGATCGTCCGGGATAACGTGGAATATTTGGAGGAGTCTTTGACGCGGATCGGAGGCCCGGAAGCCGCCGCTGAATCGGCTCAGGAGTTGTGCCGGTTGTTGAATGACCGCATCCGGGATCCGGCCTACCATGTGAAACCCGCATTTTTGAAAGAAGTGTGGAACAGTTATTCGTATGAATTCGTCTCCTACCTCCGGGAACTCTGCAAGGAATTATCCGGCGATCCCCAGTTCCATTTCAATGTGGGGCGAGACAAGCATAATTCGCCGGTGATTCAAATCCTCGGTCGTCCCTTTCCCCTGTCCCAGATTTACAAGATGTACCCTTACTTCGTGGAAAAGTATACAAAGGGCTCTCTCGTACCTACCGTTGGGGAGGTGACCAATCGCTTGGCGGTCCTTCGGCTGAAATTCACGGATCGATCCTATGAACAGTTTGGTCCGTACCGAAAAGCCTGCGCCTTACAGACTTGTGAGTCGTCAAAGGGGCGAATGTCCACGGTGCCCACATATGTCCATAACTTACCTCCAGCGACTGTGAAAGATCGCACCTGTATCGTCAATGGGGATGAGTGGTGCGAATGGGAGATCACATTGCCTGCTCATGAGTGGGGAGACTTCTTCTGGCCCATCTGGGGGCTCCTGGCAGGAGGGAGTGTCTTTATTTACCTGCAGGTTCTGTATCCTGGAATGCGAGTTCTGGAGGCTCTGGCGATTGCGCTCGTGCCGGCGCTAGCCTCGTGGTTGCCCACAAGGCGCCGCATGCTCCGACATGGGGCAACCCGGGAAGAAGTAATTCGGGAGCAGGTCCAGTTCGTCGAGACCCAACACGAGCAATTGCGTACAGCTTACCTTGAGCAGGAGCACACGAGCGTAGAACTGCGACAGAAAGTCACCCAACTTACGGGCTTACACCACGCCGGGCTGCTCTTTGTTTCTACCCTTGATCGAGAGATGCTCCTACCACGTGTCTTAGAGACCCTCATTCGGGATTTCCATTATGAACGCGCGATGATTTCCTTTTTCGATCCCGCCCGCCAGATCATTTACGGAGCCCGTGCCTTGGGTGCCTCAGAGGAGACTGCGGCCTTTGCCCGAGCGAGGGAAATTCCTGTTTCTGACCCCAACAGCTTTGAAGGCAGGGTTCTTTTGCAGGGCCAACCCATGCTGGTTGGCGACATCCGTGAAGTTTGGGATCTGCTTAGTCCCCTGAATCGGGACTTGGTAACAAAAACCAATACCAAATCGCTGATTTGCGTCCCGTTGAAGGCCCAAGGCCAAGTGATTGGCAGTCTTACCGTCAATCGGATTCAGGAGAATAGCCTCACCCAAGATGACCTTGAACTCATGATGACCGTCAGCAACCAGGTTGGGATCGCGCTCGACAACGCCTCGGCCTACCGCCGGATTGAAGAGTTGAACGTCGGCTTGGAAGCCAAAGTGCGTGAGCGAACAACCGAGCTAGAGGCCGCCAATGAGGGGTTAAGAGAGATGGACCGGCTCAAGTCACAATTTCTTTCCCATGTCTCTCACGACTTGCGGACCCCCCTCACCTCTATAAAAGGGTTAGCGGACAACCTGCTTGCTGGGTTGGGCGGTCCTCTCACAGAGAAACAGGAAGTCTATATGACTCGGGTGAATGCCAATGCTGTTCGTTTGGCCGGTATGATTGCGGATCTGCTGGATCTCTCCCGCATCGAGGCAGGAAAGGTTCAAATGGTTTGGGCTGACGTTGCATTACCGAATTTGGCCAGGGCGGTGGTCGAGCAACTACAGTTCCAGGCAGAAAAGAAGGGACAGCAACTTGAGGTTATTTGTGAGGAGAAGGGCCTTACCGTTATGGCAGATGGTGATCGACTGAGCCAGGTGTTGACGAACCTACTTGACAATGCGGTGAAATATACCCAACCCGGCGGGACGATCAAGTTGCAGATCGAGCGGGCTGGGACTGATGCGGTCATGTTAAGCGTGGTGGACACTGGGCCTGGCATTCCAGCGGAGGTCATCCCGAAGCTATTCGATCCGTTTTTCCAAGCCAACCCGCAGCAGGTAACTGGCCCGAGGGGACTGGGCCTAGGTCTGGCGATTGTGAAAAATCTCGTGGACCTCCATAGAGGCACCATTGAGGTCCAAAGCGAGCTAGGGCAGGGAACCCGGTTCCAAGTGACACTCCCACTGACGCAGCGGAATACCAAGTAGCCTTCAAGAAAACCTCGAGAGATACAGGGGATGTGTCCCAATTGGCCTTGGTCGTCATTATAGCCGGTGGAGTGTTCGTTTCTTTTTTACCTATTCGGGACAGTTTTGCTACAGAACGAGAATAAATTTTCCGTGGTAGGCTCATCGCCGTCTGCTATGGACGGATTATTGCTAACCTTCTCGGAAGTTAGATGGAAGTGGAAGGGGGAGGCGATGAGGCATACAAAGCTACAAGCCAAGCCTACCCCTGTTTCCCCGTAAATGCCCTGGGGCTACACAGGTAAAACAACACACGCGTCTGAGCCTGATTCAAGTTAGCACATTCAAATAGAAAGGGGTGGTCTAATGGAGACATTGAAATTTCTAGCAATTCCCTTTTTTCTTGTTATTATTTTTTACTTTTCTTGCAGGCTCGCTGGAGGTGTGACGGGGGGGGAGGGGAAAAACCTTCGATCTGCCAAATTAGGCATTTGGGCCGGATTAGTTGTATTAGTGCTCTTTGCCATAAGTGTGATCCCTCTTACCGGGGAAAGTCCCTGGGACAACCCCAAATGTTACTCCAAGGCAATAGGTGGCTCCGATGCAATAAATTGTGTCCTCGATTCTTGGGAGATGGTTACATACCCTGTGGTAGGGTTTCTAGTCGGTGGTGGTATGCTATGGAGTATTGGTCGTCTCCAGCAACGAACTATTCGTGTGGTTGATCTTAAAAACCCGACTATTTTTGTGGGCAAGCTGCGAAATGCACAGGACCCTTTATCTCAATTTCTCAAAGAAAAATTTTCCCCCAATACGAAGAAGCTCCTAGAAGATTATAAAAGTCCAGGCCCGCTGTCCCCATCACTTCAAATCGCTTTAATTAAAGACCTTACCAGCCTGGTTGGAGAGAATTCTCTCTATGATGAACAGGGCTTTATAGACGTAAAATTGAGAGAGAAGACCAGCAAGTTGAACAAGCAAAATCCGCAGGGGTGGGATCTTATCTCCCTCAATAGGTTGCTTTTAGAAGATGGCTACCCACACATAATAGCGAAGAGCCATTGGGACATGAAATCTTTTCTGCTGGGGGTCCTCTTCCTCATCGCCGTAACGGCCGCTACGATTTTGCTATATGGTTACTTCTTCATCCCTCGCATGCAAATTGAAATCGCGTTCATCACTTGTGGGGTGCTGCTTGGAGCTTTGGTGCTTCTCATCTACGACCCAGATGTGGTTTACCTAGGGTAATTAGGTAAGAATTTGGGCTTCCGATTGATGGGTGTGGCAATCTTTGTCTTAGGTTTGCTGGCCTCATGACCTGCCCTCTGAAATCGGTACAGGTTTTGTGGGAGAGGATCACAGCGGGGCACTAATATTCTTCACCTAAGATCCTAACCCCATTTCCTCCTTGGTCTCTGGTCCTAATGGTTCAAAGATCATGAGTAATGCCGGCAATAACGTTAAATTGCTCATCAGGGCCACGAGCATTGCAAACCCTGTTAGCACTCCAAAATAAATAGTTGGAATAAAATTAGAGAGTGCCAATATTGAGAAGCCGAAGGTAACGGTCAGTGCTGTGTAATAAATGGCTTTACCAATGCTTCCATGACACGCATAGACAGTAGCCATATACTGACCATACCTGGCAAATTCCACTTGAAATCGGTGGATATAGTGAATGGCATGGTCTACGGCAATGCCGACCGTGATGGCGGCTATCGTAATGGTCATGATATCCAGAGGTATTCCGAGCCAGCCCATGAGCCCTAAGACCAAGCAGGCAGCGAGTAAGTTTGGGATGATAGCAAGAACCGCTAAATACATACTCCTAAACAAGGCAATAAACATCCCGAGGATGCTGATAAATACCACGCCAAGTGTAAGGATTTGTGATGTATACAGACTCTGAAGCAAATTGTTATACAGAACGGCCATGCCGGTGACATGGACATTCGCTTCGGAGAAGTTCATGTCTTCAACGAGGAAGGTCTTTATTTGATTGATGAGGGCTTTTCGTTTTAGCGTGGGGGCTGACTCTATAAGACGCATGGTGATACGGGTTTGGTTCGCGTCCTGGGATAGGTAAGGGTTAATGAGGGTCTTTTTGAGATTCTCTGGTGCCACTTTTCGTAGAACAGCTAATTCATAATCCTCCGGCATTCGCCCCTCGTTGAGCTGTTTGAAGACTTTCATCCCTGTGGCAATCGATAGCACCTTCCCTACTTCAGGTATCTGCTCCAGATAATCATGAATTTCCTCTGCTTTTGCTAACATTTCGTTATTAAACCAATAGGTATAATCGCTCGTTTCCCCTTCCTCAGCGAAGGGATCATCAAAGAGATCCGCGGATTCCTCTAATTCCTCAAGGGAAGCATAAAAGTCTGCGTCGGCATCAATGACAATATCCAGGGGTATCGTACCCCCCAGTTGCAAATCAATCAGCTCCATGCCTTGGTAAATTTCCGTCGAACTTTTAAAGTTATCAATAAAGCGGTTTTCCACTTCCAACTTAAAAATGCCTATTACCCCTAATAATGCCAATACGGAGCAAAGAACCAATATTTTCTTCAAGTTGTTCTGGGTGAAGGAAGCGACCGCCAGGGTAAATGACTGTGTGGAATCATGACCTGGATTGGTTCTCTCCAGGCGTAACAAGGTGAGGATCGACGGGAAATAAATAAAATTTATGGCGAAGGCGAAGGCGATGCCCACGGTCATCATCCAGCCGAAGTCGATTACGGGCCGGATATCGCTCACGACGAGAGAGCAAAAAGCCACGACCGTGGTAATGGCAGTATAAAAGCAAGGCTTCGCCATAATACGCACCGTGTCGAAGACTAACGTTTGCTGATCTGCGGAGGGGTTTTCCGCAGCTAAAATACGATACCGCACGATTAAGTGTATGGTTAATGACATCGTGATGATGAGTAAAAGGGAGATAAAATTAGACGAGACGACGGTGACTCGCCAATCGAGAAAGCCGAGAAAGCCCACCATCACGCTTACTGAAATCAGACAACACGACATCGGGAGAGCCACCCAGCGAAGTTTTCTGAAGAAATAAGTCAGGGCTACAATTAAGAAGCAGACCACCCCAAAACCAAATACGGCAATATCGTGCTCAATAAAGCTAATCATGTCCGCAGTGATCATGCGAACCCCGCCTAAATACAATTGCGCGTTATTTCTGTATTTGTTCATAATTTGTCGTACCGCCCGAATGTCCTGGCCCTCAGTGTCGAGCACGGAAGCATGGTAGTCCTTAAAGGCCCTGGTGACCTTCGTTAACCGGTTCGACTCGTCAGGGGTCAGGCCTGAGGCCCATTTCTTTTCTCTCAGTTGATTGCGCTCCTTTAATAGGGACATAAACTTTTCATTGCGTGTGAAGTTGACTTGGAGCGCGGTCGTTCGACCATCCAGACTTACTAAGTTGTTTTGGTAAATAGGGCTTTCCAGGAATTCCTTACGGGCGAGCTCTTTATCCACGCCCGGGGTCTCTAGGGTTTGAATCTCGGCATCGTTGGTGAGCTGAAAGATTTTGTTCTTCGGACTGTTTAATAAGGGTACGTCCAAAATGGTAGTCACCGACCCTACTCGTTCTAATTGAGCCAACTCGTCACGCAGTGATTTTAAACTTGCAAGGGAGCTTGGAGAAAATAAGTCATCAGAAGGGGTATAGGTAATGATCAAGAAGTCATCAGACCCATACACCTCCCTGATGGACCGGTAATAGCGCAAATCCTCGTCGTTTTCGAGGACAAGAGATTCCGCGGAGGCATCGAGCTTAAAGTTTTGTGCGTGGAAGGCAAAAAAAGCCACGACCAGGAAGAGAAACGTTAAAGATAGGACTGGCCTTTCTATGACGATTTTTTTATAGAGGCGTATGAGCAGCGAATCCATAGGGTTTACCCCGGACCATTGAGATGGAAGGTATGGGATTAATTAATACAGGAAATGCCAAACGGATGAAAGGTGGGAGAACGTCTTTGATCGAGAAAATGGTGTAAAAACGTGAAATGTGTGCCTCCGTTTGCACATCTTTCTTCTGGGCGGGCTGTAAAGTCGATAAAGATCTGGGCCCGACGCGGGTGTGGGCTAGGCCTATTCGCCTGATGGTGGGAACCCCATACACCATTCCCACTTTTTAGGAGGAAATTGCTCTATCAGGCAGTTGAAAAATGCCTGCGTGGGGATCCACGAATGGGGATCTCCCAACGAGGGGTCACAGATCCTGGGCTTTGAAAATGGGGACAGGCATCGGCGGGGACTGTCCTGATCAGGGACTGTCCCCCTTCTGTGCCGGAGCCAGTCCCCGTTTTCTAAGCAGGATGTAAAGGTTTTTCAACACCTTCCTAGGATTTGGTCATTGGTGCCCGATAGGATTAAGATGATACTACTGAATCTCAGGCGTGACGTACGGTTTATAAGGAGAGGAAAGAGTTATTCTTTGAACAAGGGAGATTCCTTAAAAATGCATTGGCTTAGGCTTCTGCCAATTTTAATGCTACGGCTTACTGCTGCCATTCCTGCCTTTGGAGCGGGAACTGGCCAACCGGGTTGGGTGGAGGAGTTAGATAGGACTATGGTGGAGTGTGGTCAAAAAATTGATCGGGCTTACCCACCCCTTCACATTGCTAAATCTTCTTTAGACCTTCAAAGCATTTCCCTATCTTCTGGTCAAGATGTTTTTGTGGTCATCCAGCTCACCGAGCCTCAAGAGGGAGTGAAGGAGATCTTTTGGATGGCTAAGGACCTTAAAAGTGCACAAGCGTTTATTCAAGTTTTAAAAAAAGGCGCCTTTGAGCGGTTTCTTATCAGAAGGTCTACACAAATCGCACATAGGGCTTTGGTTCACCATAAGGTATTACTCTTCTTAGGACTTTCGCTTGGGAAGAGAGATCCCCAATATGAAGACACCCTTGAAAAGATTGAGGGGTTTTTGGATGATCTCAAACACTGCCCCACACCTAGCCTCATTCGAGTGTTTAATCCGTGTATTCGGTGTCCCATAGAGAAACTCGAAAAGAGCATTTTCTAAATGCAAATGCCCCACCAGTAGGGATACCTTTCCTCTCCCCTCCGGGCCAAGGGGACTTCAATCTTTATCCCTTCGGGTCCAGGTGGGATGAAAAACCAGGGTGATGAGTCGTCGGGGGCTTAGGCCCGCTTTGCCTCACGAGAAAATTGCTAAAGCAAGGATCTAAAGCAAGGATAATGTTACGAGATGAGTGTTTCAGGTGCGGACGCAGTTAGCAGGGCTGGAAATTACCTGTCTGGTGAATGGCAGCCACCCTTGATTGGGCGGGCAGGAGGGGTTTGCCGGTGTTGAAGAATGAGTTGATCAACCACATTTCCACAGTTCATGCAACGCCACGCGACAGTGGCTGGTGGCTCACAGGTTCCTCCAAGATCAACGAAGTTTTCTGTGACGAGGCACCCGCCACAGCGTGGACAGGTGTTCCTTTGGATGACTGCGACGCATTCCTTACTTGAATAGGGTTTCATGGCCTTCCAGTCCATCTTGCGGGATGTTGAGAAGCTCTTCCACCCAGCTTTCACAAAAATTCCCTCCCCTCAGCGGCACGAAGCTTGGAAGCCAGTCCCCCAGGATGTGAAGGGGAATCCGTCATGTGACTCGTGCCGTCGGGAATTGGTCGGTTCAGAACCTGCTCAATGAGCCCTCGAGGCAAATTGCAGAGTAAACTTCATAACAAATCGGCCCCTGGCTGTCAATCAGTTGCTTGTCGGATTGAGGCCAACCCTTATGATGTAATTCAATAAGCAGCCCTCATCACTGTTTCTAGGCGGTCATTCCCCGGCAGGACCAATATAGGCCCCACATGTGGTGTACACATAGAAGCCAGTGTGGCCACCCTCCTCAAAACGTTCTTTCTCAATGGTCGGGTGATCATAGGGTGGGTTGCCCTTGGCTTCCCAGAAAACTCTTAACTGTTGGGCTTCATCATTTTTCATGAGCGCTATCCTTCCAAAAGTCACGGCTCTCTTGACCAGTGGGACAAGCTGTTCCTCACCAAATGGTTGAGTAGTCCCGCTTGGCCTGGTTAGGTGAAAACTCTGGTCTATCTCCTCCAGACATCGATGGCCAATTGGTTGGCTTTATCCCAAGAACTCGAGCAGCGGGGGTTGCGGTCGCGGTGAAAATGGGGACAGGCACCCGCAGGGACTGTCCCCCTTCTGTGCCGGAGCTAGTCCCCATTTTCTAAGCAGCATATGGTAGAAAATATATCCAAACCGATACAATAGGGTATCCTTTGCGGTCTTGGTGTAGGTCGGTCCCTACCTGGTTTCGAGTCATGTTTCCTCTCGAACTGTCAGGTGCCTGATTGATAGAAGTGGTATCGCTGTATGAAATCTCACAGAGATGGCTGGACAACGAATTGGTTCTGGTTGTCGGGTAGGGATAGATGCCCACCAGATTCCTGCTTTTCGGGGGTCTGAGATGGCGATGCGCCTGCTCAAACTATTCACATCCTGGACACTCATCATGATGGTAAATGGGACGCTCGTTGCTTCGGCGACCACGCTGAATGCCAAACCTGTCCCCGAGATGTTATTCGAGAGATTAGATGGCTCTTCGTTGGCTCTATCCGCGTTACAGGGAACGGTTTTACTGATCAATTTCTGGGGTACCTGGTGTGCGCCCTGTCTTAAGGAAATTCCAGAACTCGTGCATCTGTCACGCCAGTACAAAACAAGGGGATTTGAAGTGGTGGGCATTGCAGTCAATTCTGGTCCTCCGGAGGATATTCGTGCTTTCATGCGGGACCATCAGATGGACTATCGTGTCCTCATTGGCGAAATGTCGCCCATTAAACGCCATTTTCGAGTTGTGGGGTTTCCCACGAGCTTCTTGGTTGATCGCCACGGGATCATTCGTCATTGCTATTTTGGACCACAGACAGAGGAGAGGTTAAAAAACGATGTTGAGTCGCTCTTGGAATAAACGGCACCGGGTGGTGGAGGGGACCGAAGGCTGCTCGCGCCGATGGCTTAGCCTGAAAGGATGGGTGGTCGTGGCGCTGCTTGGTGTGGGTTTGGTCATCGGTCTACGGATTCCTAATTGGACCGGTAAGGACTCGATCATCCTTGGGCTGGGGGAAGGAGTACAAGCGGCCTTTGCCAAGTCTGGCAATCGGTTGGCTGGTGCGGCCAGCCCTTATTTACGCGAAGCGGCTATGCAACCAGTCCATTGGGCTCCCTGGGATGAAGAAGCTTTCCGCCGGGCTCGCCGGGAGAGCAAACCCATCCTGTTGGATATCGGCGCCGTCTGGTGTCACTGGTGCCATGTGATGGATGTGGAGTCCTATGAAAACGAGGAGATCGCTCGTCTGATCAACCAACATTTTGTGGCCATCAAAGTCGATAAGGATGAGCGACCGGATATCGACCACAGATATCAAGTGGCCGTTGGGGCTATCTCGGGCAGTGGTGGGTGGCCTCTGACGGCCTTTCTCACCCCTGAGGGCCAGGTCTTTTTCGGGGGAACCTACTTCCCTCCAGATGACCGGTTTGGCCGACCCGGGTTCAAGACCATTCTCCAGAGGGTGGCTGAGTTTTACAAGACCCGTAGGTCCAGCGTACTGGCTAGTGCCGAGCAGTTATCGAGCGCTTTGAGACGACTTGAGGCGGATTCTATCCGGAAAGGCAGTATATCTGAGACCCTTGTTCAGGAGATCTCGACCAACATGGCTCAAGGTTTTGATCCGGTAAACGGCGGGTTTGGAACCGGCGTCAAATTTCCGGCGGGGAGTGCCATTGAGCTGGCCCTGGCCCGCTATTTCATGGATCAGGATCCCAAGATGCTAGAGATCGTGACGAAAACCCTGGACGCCATGGCCCACGGTGGCGTGTACGATCAAATCGGAGGGGGATTTTTCAGATACTCCACTGACCCCCAGTGGAGAGTGCCGCATTTTGAGAAGATGAACTATGACAACGCCGAACTCCTGATGAATTATCTCCACGCCTACCAGGCCACCGGCAAAGTTCTGTATCGAGACATCGCCTTGGAAATTATGGCCTATCTCGATGGCGTGCTCACCGATCAGGTCAAGGGTGGCTTTTACGCTCATCAGGATGCCGACATGACCCGCGAAGATGATGGTGATTACTACACCTGGACCGTACAAGAAATTCACACGGCTCTTACTCAGGAAGAGGCTGAAGTAATCCTCCGTTACTATGACGTTCAGCCTCGAGGTGAGATGAAAGAGAATCCGTCCAGAAATGTTTTATTTGTCGCCGCCGTTCCGGAGGGTATTGCCAAAGAATTGAAAATACCGGTAGAAAGGGTCCGATTCCTTATTCATGAGGGGAAAAAGCATCTGTTGCAAGCTCGGATGCAACGAAAAACCCCGTTGGTCGATCAAACCATTTATAGCGACCGTAATGGGATGTTGATTTCAGCCTACCTGGAAGCCTCCCAGGTATTGGGTAAGGATCAGGCCAAGGCCTTTGCGTTAAAAACCCTCGATCTCCTACTCCGGGAAGCCTTTGCCGAAGGCACGGGAATGTATCATGCCTATTTTGAAGGGAAAGCGCGGCTGCCTGGGTTTCTCAATGACCAGGTCCAGATGGCCAAGGCTTCGCTGGATGCCTTCGAAATCACCGGAGAGCAGCGCTACCTGAAGATCGCCAAGAACCTCATGGATTTTTCACTCACCAAGTTTTGGGATCCCAAAGATGGCGGATTTTTTGACCGCGACCCGGAGGATTCGGCGTTGGGTGCTTTGGAGCGGCCTCTTAAGGGCTTCCGAGATTCTCCTACTCCTTCCCCCAATGGGGTTGCGGCAATCGTCTTGGACCGGCTGGCCTACCTGACCAACAATGACCAGTATGAACAACGGGCCCTGCAAACCCTTCAGGCCTTCGCCAATTCCTCCAAAGGGTATGGCCACGGTGCCGCGACCTTTGCTCTCGCGGTTCACTATCATGTCAATCGCTCAGCTCAGGTTGTGATTATTGGGAAAAGAGGTGACCCTAAAACGCTGGTTCTCTGGAAATCAGCCCTGACCACCTACCGGCCCGGCAAGATGGTGGCAGTGTATGATCCGACCAATCTCAAATTAGAGGGTCTTCCACCTGCCGTGGCTGGGGCGGTCAAGGTGTTTGGGGTTCAGGGAGGGGCTATGGCTTATGTTTGTGCCGGTAGCACCTGTGCCCCACCCACCGCGGACCCGGATGAAGTCAGTGGTCTGGTAAAAAGCTATGGTGTTCGGCAATCACTGAAGGAATTAAGAGGTAAAGGCTAGACTGAAAAGGGCGGTTGCTGGTGACCAAGTTTTTGGAGAGGGGTGAACACTGATGGGTTCCCCGATTTCTGTATACCTTTAAAAGCAGGTTTCCGGCAAAATTTTGGAGAACAGTAAGGAGGTTGTGCTGGGAAACGAACGCGATTCAGCGTCAGGCCGGATGTGGCCGTACGTAAGCAGGGAGAGGTGGGCATGCCGGTGTCGGGTCTCATCCGGAAGGTCGGCCTTGCCGAGCAGATCTTTTCCCGTTGGAAGCAGCGCGACGCAGGGCTGGAATCGGCTCGGGTCAGGCAGCTGAAACCACGGGACGAGGAAAACGCCCGCCTGACGCGTCTGGTGAGGGATTTCACCCTGGATCAAGTCATGGTGCCAGACGTGCTGTTAAAACAGTTCTCCAGCCCTCGCGC
>JACZVJ010000183.1:0-2963 GCA_022572725.1 Nitrospinota bacterium
CTGGTCGCGGCTCTCATCGGGGCTTGGCTAGCCTACACGACCCTCACCGAGATGGGCCCCACCGTCAAGATAATCTTCACATCTGGTGAGGGCCTGGAGGCCGGCAAGACCATTGTCAAATACAAGGGGGTGGAGGTGGGGAAGGTCGAGAAAATAGAATTCTTAGACCTTGAACAAATCCAGGCCACGGCCAAGCTTGATAAAGGTACTGAACCCTACCTGACGGAAAACACGCAATTCTGGGTGGTCCGTCCGCGGGTTGGGCTCGGTGGGATTTCGGGTCTGGAGACCCTGGTGTCAGGAGCCTATATTGAAATGGACGTCGGGATGACCGGAACCCCGACAAAGAAGTTCATTGGGCTGGATAAGCCGCCGGCCGTGACGGCCGGTGAAGCCGGAAATAGATTCACCTTGCGGGCGGAGGATCTCGGCTCGCTGAGTGTCCAATCGCCGATCTACTTCCGTGATATTCAGGTTGGTGAAGTCGTGGATTATGAGCTTGCCGAGGATAACCAGAGCGTCCTCATCGACGTTTTTATTCATGCCCCGCATCACCTTCGTGTGTTGGATACGAGCCGGTTCTGGAAAGTAAGCGGGCTCGAAATCTCAGCTGGAGCGGAAGGCTTCAATGTGAAGATGGAGTCACTCGCGTCACTTATTGCAGGAGGTCTCCGCTTTGATACTCCCGTGACCGCTGGAGGGACCAGCGAGCCAAGCCAGCCCGGTACGGTCTTTACGCTGTTCGAGAGTTTCGAAGGTATTGGAGAATCACTGTATGTCTATAAGACCCCATATCTGTTGTACTTCGACGGGTCAGTCCGAGGCTTAAGTGTTGGTGCCCCCGTGGAGCTCCAGGGCATCAAGATCGGTTCCGTTACCGACATTGCGGTTAACATTAACCCGAAGACTCTGGACATTCGAGTACCGGTCGTCATCGAGATCGAGCCGGAACGGGTGCAGACCCGTGAGATCGTTAAAGCCAGCATTAAATCCGGGGAAAAGTATAGAGCCCTTCCCATATTGGTTGAACGTGGTCTCCGAGCCCAGTTACAGACCGGAAGCTTGCTGACGGGACAGTTGTTCGTAGATCTCGATTTTCACCCGGACCTTCCTCCGGTGAAAATCAACATGACTGGCAAATACCCAGAAATCCCCACTGTACCGTCCACCATGGACGAATTGCGGAGGACCGTGACGGATGTGTTGGCAGAAATACGGAGGCTCCCACTCGATAAAATCGCCTACGAACTCCTGGAGACCCTGGAGGGTACCAACCGCTTCGCCAACTCGCCTGAGCTGATCGAATCCGTCCAAACCCTCAACGAGACGCTTGAAGATATTCAGAAGCTGACGCGCGATGTCGATCAGACAGTGGTGTCGCTGGCCTCCAGTGCGGAGGATACCCTGGCAGCGGCTCGCAACGCGATGAAGATTGGCGATCCCAACTCACCGGCCGCGGTGAACCTTAACAATGCCCTCAAGGAGCTGTCCGCTGCCGCTCGCTCCATTCGAGCGTTGGCCGAATATTTGGAGCGCCACCCTGAAGCGTTGGTCCACGGTAAGGGTGGATCAGGAGGTTGAGAATTATGATGCGTTGTCTTTTATCCACCTTGTGGGCCATTTCACTGGGGACCTTGCTCATGAATATGGGAGGGTGCGCCACTACCCAACCTTCGAAGTTCTATGTGTTGAGCCCGTTGGAAGCCTCGTTTCCTAAAACTCCCACAGTTGGATCCAAGACTGGATTAGCTCTGGGGATTGGGCCGATTGACCTTCCGCCGTATCTGGACCGGTCCCAGATTGTCATCCGGGCAACCCGCAATGAACTCCACCTTTCGGATTTTCACAAATGGGCCGAGCCACTACAAGATAGTATTCCCCGTGTCCTGGCCGAAAATCTCTCCATTCTCCTCTCCACTGATCGACTCGCGCTATTTCCCTGGAAAGGTTCGTTATCCATTGATTACCAGGTTGTGGTAGAAATCATCCGGTTTGACGCCTACATGAATGGCGAAACCACCCTTGAAGCCCGTTGGCAGATTATTGAAGAACAAGACCGGGCTGTCCTGGTTATAAAAAAATCCCAATTCCGTTCGTCCGCGGGCGATGCAGGGTACGAGGCCATGGTGTCAGGCCTTAGCGACAATTTGGCGGAATTGAGCCGGACCATTGCCAAGACCATCAAGACCCTTAAGAAACCCAATACCTCACCTGATTAAGATCACCTCTTACTTTTTCGCTCAGCTCATTGGTTTGACCTTCCTTTCCTGAGGATCTCATCAAACAGTGCTCACCCGGACATCTAAAGGATCCTGACCGTCATGTATGAAACGTTTCATTTCCATAGAAGAGGACTCCATGGAACACACTGATGTTTTGTTAGCTCTGGTCGTCCTATTATTGATCGGGGCGTGGTACTTCCCTTCTTCAGGGGCCTTGGGCTTGTGGGTCACTATAATTTGTGATCCTTAATAGGTTGTTATAATGTCGGCTCCCTGATTGGAGGGATATCTATGAGGGTCACCACCTGCCTTTACCTCGGGGCCATTTTTCCATCAGTCCTAATCATGTTTTGAGGGAGGAACAATACCGTGAGAGGTAATAAACTTTTCATCTTTTTTGCATTGTTGGTTTTTGTGAGTGGGTGTGCAGGATCCCAGCAGGCACAACACGTCGAGAAATCCGGGTTCATCCCTGGTTATGTCAAACTTCGCCCAGGGGGGGATGGAGAGGCGCTACTCCGGTACATTAACCCGGCCGTAAATTGGAGGGACTATAAGAAAATCATTATTGACCCGGTAACGATTTGGCGAGAACAGGGGGCACAAACGGAGAAGGTTTCGCCAGAAGACCTTCAGCAACTGGCCGATTATTTTTGGCTTCAGATCCGAGAAGAGCTAAGGAATGACTATGAAATCGTCTACAAGCCCGGGCTGGGTGTGATGAAGTTGAGCGTGGCGATC
>JACZVJ010000183.1:3019-3569 GCA_022572725.1 Nitrospinota bacterium
GAGTGTCGAGGCGAAAATGACTAACTCCCAGACGGGAACAGTGCTCCTGGCCGGGGCGGACCGGCGGGCGGGAACGAAGAATCCTTCTGGAGCGGGCTATAAATGGAACGACGTTGAACAAGCGTACCAATATTGGGCGAAGGCATTGAGGTGGCGCCTTTGCAAGTTGCGGGGTGATAAGAATTGCGTGAAACCCGAAGAGTAATGGTAGGGGGTGTCCTCTTCCTCCTTGGGCAGTCGATAGCCAAAGCCAGCCATGACGGTTTTGAATTGTTTGAGACTGACTTCTAGGTGGGATGCAGACATGCTTTTTAAATTTTATGAGCGCCCATGCAGAAAGCAGAGTTACCAAACAGGGTGTGTTTTATTTAAAGTAGATTTTTCTTAAATTGTTGAGCTAAATTTATGTCATCTAACTTTCTTGGCTTTTCTTCCAAGGCATTAATTCCTTTTTTATTGTATCTTGGGATAAGGTGCCAATGAACATGTTTTGCTTCGTCTAAATAAATTAATTAAACTTTCTCTATCTTGAGTGTTTAATCCTTTAATT
>JACZVJ010000184.1 GCA_022572725.1 Nitrospinota bacterium
TGTTGGCTGAAGACACTGCAGTTGCGCTCAATTTGTGCTCAACGCCACAACACTCCAGCCAACTTAAGCCTACTCCAGCCAAATTTTGTTTTTAGAATAACTCTTTGAAGGAATTGGACTGAGTGAGTTGGAGTTGGGTGGAGTAGGGTCTTAAAAACGCTTTCGTAAACCGCAGGTCGGTCAGACTGATCAGGGGTGATTTGGCTGGTAGGAGTCAATTACTCCAAGGCCATAGTTGCAGATTCGACTCTTATTGCCCGCGACCATCCCCTCCCCTAATAGTTCTCTCCTTTTTGTCATTCCCGCGTAAGAGCCTGCCCTCACGAAGGTGGGGGTCTTCACTCCCGTGAAGACAAGGGCAGGACCCCACAAGAAAAGGGGAAAACTGGATTCTCACCTTCGCGGGATTGAGAGGTGAAACGATGGTAGGCCGCAATGAAAAGAGCAGATCACTTTCCTTCACGTACATCAACCCGTCCTTCCTACTTGGTCCAGCCCCTTGTGCGCGGCCAAGCCGCGGAGCCGAATGCGGAGAAACGGCGAGCACTGTTTGAGCGGAGCGAGTTGCGCAGCCTCCGGATTCGGCTCCGCGGCGCAGGGGACCCGAAGGGCCGCGCACGGGCGCAATGGTTTTGGGGCCTTTTGCCGAAACAAAAGGCCCTCGTCCACCGGGGCGAAACCCGGCACATTCAGAAAAAACTTGAGAACTGGATGCCCGTCTTCACGGGCATTACTGAGGATTTGAGAATTATTTTTCGTTATGAACGAACCAATTACTCACTGCCGAACTTGATTCCAACCTTTTGGACTTCGCTGTACGGGAGCAGCCAAACCAGCGACTCGTCGTGAAGGTCTACTACTTGGATGCGGTTGCCCCAAGGGTCCCGGAAATCGCATCCGAACCCCGGCTCCACTTGAAGCCCGTACTTCTGAGTGATTTTCTCACGGACTTCGCCGACCTGTGCCTGGTCACGCACCATGATACCGAAATGCTTCGTCCGATCCGGTCGGAGTTCTTCCACCTCGAAGATGGCCAGGAATTGATGCTCACCTAGCTTGCACCAGGCCGCTCCTTCCCCACCTCGTAACATTTCCAGATTAAAGACGTCGGCATAAAACTCCATTGCCTTCTGCGCGTCGTCCACTTCGATTACCACATGATTTGATCCATAGACTTGCACTGCCATACTGGTTTCTCCTTTTTCTTACCTTTTCCAAGAATCCAATCTTAGACACCACACGAGGATTTCTGATTACAGAAAACCGCTAACCCTCCTCACCTTCGCCTCTCCCCCCGGTGCTCGAAACCACAAAGAGAACGTAAGGGTGGGGACAGGCTCGCGCTCCCTCCCTTAAGGGCCGAAAGACCTTGCTATCCACCCCATAAGGAATCACTACAATCTTGTCCTCGGGAATGGTTAAATGCTTCATGAGGTCTCGCTTGGTATGTTGGGTGGGGGCAATAATCCTGGCGGCTTTCCGGAGGCCATTGAGGTCCAGTTGGAGGTATACCCTGCCTCACTTGTTGGGACCGTGAATGTAGAAGCCGTCTCCGATGTCCAAGAACTGGATGAGGTCATGAGCGGTGACGATGAACGGGTGGCTCAAGAAGTGGCCGAAGCGAGCAGGTGGTGGTTGGGGAGGTGAACGATGTCCTCACATCGACGGCGAGAGCGGATGAACTCAAGATCCCAGATAGGGGTGCACCAGGCCGTGGATTTCCCCAGGAAATGTTGAACCGCTCACAGCTCTTCCGGTAGATGTCGCTGACTACCCACCGGCAGCTTGAGAAAATCGTGGAGCCGAGAACTATACAGATCCTGAGAACTCCGGCCATCGGTCACAACCAATGCCACCACCTCTTTTTCCCCCTCCTTAGACCGACCTATCCCTTATCACCCCGTGGGACACAAGTTCGCAAAAATCAGCCTTCAATGGAAAACCAAAAAGGCCCTCGGCCATCGAAAAGGCCCGGAAGGCCGACAGGCCGCCGCGGAAATGCCTTGGTCTTCCCCATGCCGATGTCCATGTGTTCCATCTGGAATCGGCAGTCTGCGGGCGCACACCTCCTGCTACGCCGATTCCCCCTTCCCTCGAGTTTACCCTCCTCCCTTTCCGGCTACTATTCCTTGGTTTTATTGCCTTGGATCGCTTGAAAGACAAAACCCGAGGCCCAGACGGAAGGACGGAACCAGGATGGCAGGATTGTTGACAGTCGTCCCACCGGTTCGAACCCTTTGACTGAATAGTGAGCGCAATTCAGAAGCTCCTTCGCCGTCACCAGGGTGTAGAACCGGAGGTGGGTTTTATCGAGGATACCGAAGTCGCGGTAGTTGAACCGCCCGAAGAGCAATTGAAGCCTGATGCTCAGGAAGGCTATGTTCGGCAATGACACGATCACGTAGCCGTCCGAAGAGAGCCACCGTTGCTGGGTGCGAAGAACGCGATCCGGGTGCCTCATGTGTTCGAGCACATCCGCATAGACGATGACATCGAAGGTTCCACTGCTGAAAGTTGAGGCCGGAAGCGTTTCCGCATCGGCCGTCAGGACCGTATCGCAATAAACTCTGGCCGACTCTGCCTCCTCGGGGTTGAACTCGATACCAACTACAGAGCAACCGTTGGCCTTGAATCGCCTTGCTAAATACCCCGAGGCACAGCCAACGTCAAGAACCCGCTTATAAGAACCGACCATACGTATGATTTTGTGGTGGGGGTGCCATCGGTGGGGCTGGTAGGAATAGCGCAATTGGGTGTCGGAGTTCGGCTTTACCGCCATGTCTTTCTCCTACTCCCCACTCTAAGCATCCCTGTCACTCGATTGTCGTCCATCACGCCCAACTTGCGACTCCTTGCATGCCCAACAGAAACAACCCCCTTCCCCGGGAGCATCGTGCGATACGCTGTGGGTCCCTTTCGATTCGAACTAGGAACCTGCCCTAACAAGGTGTCATTTCGTTTTTTACCCGGCATGGGGCACCCCCACCGCAAACCAATTTGGTCTCGGGCTAATGTGCGAAAATGATGCAAGGCTTTTGACGATGCCACGCACCCTCCTGTTTCAGAATATGGACGGCTTCTTAGTGGATACACCAGGCCGCGGGATTTGGCTGGGAAATGTTGAGCCTCTCGGCTCTTCTGGGAAGTGTCGCTGACGAGCATCCACATCTTCAGATAGTGATACAGCCAAAAGCTGTACAGGTCCAGGGAACTCCCACCTTTAGCCATGGAGGGTCCCCGAATCCTGTCCTTCTCCTCAGGAGAGTCTCCGGCCCCATTCATGCCCTTGCTGTTGCGGTAAGCCGCCACAGGACTTGCCAATTCCTCAGGCGTCCGGTCATAAAAAGCCCGGTGAGGATGGCTCTCATTGTATTCCTGACGCCATGCCTCGATCAGCCCCTTCGCCTCTTGTCACGACTCGAACCCATGCGCATTCAGGCATTCCTCCCGAATTGTCCCGGTGAACGGCTTCACGGAGGCATGGTCCGTGGGCTTGCCGGGCCTCGAGACCTCGATCCGCACCCTGTGCTGATCAGCC
>JACZVJ010000085.1 GCA_022572725.1 Nitrospinota bacterium
AAATGGTAAAAGCCATCAGTCCCGCACACAGGATCGCCGGACGCAGGAGGGGGAGGGTGACTCGCCGGAACGCTTGCCAGGGCGTGGCCCCTAAATCCCGCGCGGCCTCTTCCAAAACAGGATCCAACCGGCGTAACCGAGCGCGGACGATCACCATCACCAAAGGCAGATTAAACAAAATATGCCCGAGGATGACGGTACTCAGCCCCAGGGGCCACTGAACCATCACAAATAAAAGCAATAACCCCACTCCCATCATAACCTCGGGAATCACCAGCGGCAGGAGGAACGCTCCATCTAAAAAACTTCTCCCCCAAAATCTCCGACGCTCCATCATCACCCCGGCACTGACCCCGAGCCCCAACGCCACCAGCGTCGAAACCCCTCCAACCACCAGGCTATTGCGGGTGGCCAGCCAAAGATCCTCATCCAAAGCCAGTTGACGATACCAGTCCAACGTCACGCCTTCCCAAGTCGCTGCCATTCTCGAGGCATTAAAAGAAAACAGAATGAGCACAACAATGGGCATATACAGAAAGACTAACGTCCCCAGGCTCACGCTCTTCAAAACCCATTGCTGGCGACTCATGTGCGGTCCGCCAATCCTTGTCGTTTGAAAAAACTCACCGTCAGTGAAAGGAGGAGCACCATCAAGAGAAAAGACAGGGCTGACCCAAACGGCCAGTCCCGAATCACCAGGAATTCATGCTGAATCAGCGTCCCCAACATCATGCTCCGTCCGCCCCCCAACAAATGGGGCGTGATAAAGGCACCAAGAGACGGAATGAAAACCAACACACACCCGGCCACAATCCCTGGTTTGCTTAGGGGAAAAATTACTCGCCAGAACACCGCCCATCCTCCGGCATACAGGTCCTGGGCTGCCTCTTCAAGTGAAGGGGCAATTCGTTCTATAGCCACGTAAAGTGGAAGCACCATAAAAGGGAGATACCCATAGACCAACCCAAGCAACACAGCGGAATCGGTGTAGAGAATCTCAATTGGCTGATCGATCAGACCTAAGCTCATCAATCCCGTATTCATCACACCCTTGGTTCGAAGAATAAACATCCAGGCATAGGTCCTGACCAGGAAATTGGTCCAGAATGGGATCATCGCCAAAAATAGCAGAAGATTCTGAATCCGGGGCGAGGCCCGTGCCATCACATACGCGAGCGGGAATCCGAGCACCAAGCACACCCCTGTCGTGACCCCAGCCAACAACACAGACCGGAGGTAAATATTCCAATACAAGGGGTCTGCCAAGCGGAGGTAATTCGTGAGCGTCCAAGTCCACTCCACCCCACCATAGGTCCCGCGCGACGCCAAGCTGACACCCAGCATCACCAGGAGCGGCACAAAGAAAAACATACCCAGAAAAAGCAAGGCTGGCAGTAAGGGCCAGGGAGGAAAACCCTGGGGGAGTCGAGTGGGAAGGTTACCCGCGTGTCGCACAGCTAGCGGAGTGGGAGCCCTACGAAGTTAGAATCAGCCCTTCATGGGCTTTCCAGGACACAAACACCTGCTCACCAGGGTGAAACCGCTCATGATGCCGACTGGAGATGGGCAGGCGAGCCATCCACCGGACATTGGGGGCAAGGTCAAACTGGTACTGCATTTCATCTCCAATATAACGGGCTTTCTGAATCCTGACCGGGAGATGATTTTCGAACCCATTGGGCTGGGCATTCCGCGTCAAACAAAGCCGCTCGGGCCGAATAATAAACGTGCCGCGGCCCACTTCCAGCGAATGCCCAGGACAAGGGACCTGGATGGGACTCACCCCGTCCGAACGAAAGGTACAGGTGGTTCCATCCATGGACGCCACTTCCCCATCGAGGCAATTGGAATGCCCTACAAAGCGGGCCACAAAGGTGGAACCTGGCGTTTCGTAAAGCTCTTGGGGGGTCCCAACCTGAATCACTCGTCCGCCGTTCATCACCGCCACACGATCCGACATAATCAAAGCCTCTTCTTGGTGGTGAGTCACAAACACGAACGTAATCCCTACCCGTTCCTGAATCAGCTTAAGCTCGCCCTGCATTTCCTGCCGCAATTGCTGGTCCAGGGCGCCCAACGGCTCATCGAGCAATAGGACAGCAGGGCGATTCACAAGGGCCCGAGCTAAGGCGACCCGTTGTTGCTCCCCTCCGGAAAGTTGAGCGGGTACACGATTCTGTTTTTCCCCCAATTGGACCATGTCCAGGACCTGCTCCACCTTTGGGATAATCTCTCGCCTGGAGAGCCCCTTCATTTCCAGTCCAAAAGACACATTCTTCCAGACCGTCAAATGAGGGAATAAGGCATAATTTTGGAACACCATATTCACCGGCCGTTGGTTAGGGGGAAGATCTTGCATGAGCTGCCCCTCAATGGATAAGCTCCCTCCATCCGGTTGGTCCAATCCGGCAATGAGGCGCAACGTCGTCGTCTTTCCCGAACCACTGGGTCCCAAGATGGAAAAAAATTCCCCTCGGCGAATCTCCAACGACAGGTCATCCACAGCCAGGGTGTCGCCATGCTGCTTCACCAAGTGCTCCAGCTTGATACTCACGTCACCCATACTCTTCATTAGTACCCAATCAAGGAAAAACACACAGTGGAAAAATTTAGCACTTCTTCACGGGCCTACCGCTCACCCATGCATCCAGAAAACGTGAAGATGGGGACAGGCACCGGCGGGGACTGTCCTGATCAGGGGCTGTCCCCCTGCTGTGCCGGAGCCAGTTCCCATTTTCATGGCATGTTCAAAGTAGGATTCTAGGAGGCCCCCAAGAAGGATGTCAATTCACACCTCAGATTGCCCCTCCTGGAGAGTGGCCGATGATCCAACTCCCGCCCCAGCCCTTTCCAAATTAAAGATTCATCAAATCCAGTCCGAGGGACACCTATGGACACAGGGCAACCCTGTAAAGGAGGCCGGAATGCAAGCCGTCATCGTGATGCTGATTGCCTTTTGTGCCTGGGTCTTGAATACCGGACCGGCCAGGGCTTATGAGGAAATAACCGTCGTACAGGGGGGGACACTCACCGGGGTCGTGACATTACATGGAGAAGTCCCCAAACCGAAAGGCTACAACCTCGTCACCTTCCCCGATCCTTTTTACTGCGGGCGGATCTCGAACGGGGAAGGATGGCGGCTCCTTCAACCCTTCAAAGTGGACCCTCAAGGGAGGTTCAAAGATGTGGTGGTCATGATTGAGGATATTAAGAAAGGGAAGGAATTCAACCATAGACCACATCGGATTCAAGCCGTTGATTGTCAATTCGCTCCCTACATCACGATAATCCGGAACAAGCAAAAGATTGAAATTGTGAACCTGGACCCGGTCCTGCACGACGTTCAAGCCTACGAAACATCCAAACTCGGGGCACGGATTCTGTTCAATCGCCCTCTTCCCATAAGTCGGCATCTACGAAAAGCCGATTTAATGAAGGGAAAGAAAGTGAAAAATCGGGCAGGGAAGGTGTTGACTCAACAAGTGAAAATGGGAAAAGGCCGCAACGTGTTTGTCATGCAGTGCGGGTTTCACGCCTACATGGAAAGCTGGGGACTAGCCGTAGACAACCCCTATTTTGCACTGAGCAGCAAGGATGGTCGCTTTACCATCACAGATATCCCGCCGGGGACGTATAAGGTCGTCGCTTGGCATCCCATGTTCAGAAAGGAATACACCGTCACCATTCACCCAAAGAACACCACTCAGCTCAATGTCCAAATTGAGGCCCCCAAAGGCCGCCTGTATGCAAACCAAGCCCTGGGCCAGACTCGTTTTGGCATGGAATTGTTGGGGACCTCAAAAATCGTCCCCACCCTGGAATTGCAAAAATATTAAGGCCCGACTGCACCCAAATCCCCGCTAAGTCTTACCCTCCCTAACAGTGAGTGGTGCCGGAGACCGGATTCGAACCGGTACGCCCCTTTCGGAGCAAGGGATTTTAAGTCCGTTCAAGTGGTATGATTGAGTAAGATTGATTGATAAAATTCTTTTGTTTTTCAAAGGATTTTGATTTAATCTCACTCAGTCCCACTTAGTCAAATTGGATTAAATGGGATTGAAAAAGGTGACTAAAAGGGTGACTAGGGTAAACCCGTATAACCCTCAGGTTCAGGGGCTAGGTTAGCGGATAGACGGCGGGCAAAAGAAAGGCCCACCCGATTTCTCGAAGTGGGCCTTCCACACACGACACCAACCATTAACCTTCATTCTCACTATCACCTGAAACGCCGGTTCTGTCTATACCTCGTTCAAGGTACCATCCCTCCCTCTGCCTTTTACCCTAGGCACCCAATTTACCCGTAAATCCTTCCATACATCGTCAGCCATTTTGACACTTTTCACTTTCCGGCTAAGTGCGTGATGGCATTGATGGTTTCGTGATCCCTGGCGACCATTCGCTCACCCCCTGTCGGAATAGTTTCCACTTTTGGTGCAGACGGCCTGAGATGTCCTGCTCCAAGGTCCTGCGCAATGGACAAGACCAGCGCACAACGTGGATGAACCCTCCACATGACGTAGGCCAGCGTCATCGCGCACGAAACTTGCTTCATTCTTTACACAAGAACAATTGAACGTGGTCAGGCTCGTCTGACCAACCATGAACCTTAATAACCTAGGAGGGCGTTATGAGTTCCTTAACCTTCAACAAGGGCAGACTTGTGAGTGGAGCAGGCCTGGAGAGCATGCTCTTCCAGGTCAGCCCAAGCTGGGCCCAGATCATTACGGACGACCTGGATCCAGGGGCGACGCGTATCCAATCCACACTCACCGTGGATCCGGGGGAAACCTTCACGATCGATGTGGTCAGTGACCGGTGACGGCTTTACGAAGTATGACACTTTTGGCTTCGATACGGTCTTCAAGGTACATCAACAACACTGGGGCAGGCTGGTCTGACCCACAACCACTTAACCTTTATCTTAAAAGAAGGAGGCTTTGTACCATGAAGCGTAAGCGCTACACACTCACCACCGGCCCATCGGCCCATACGCTTTTTCTCGTTCCCATCGTGAGTTGGGCGATGCCCACTCTCATCCCATCGAGCTTCAGTCCCGGCGACATCTGTCATCTCGCCTTTCCGGTGACCACCAGCCATAATACCACCTCAACGATTAGTGTCGGCTCCAATGCGCTTGTGAGGGGCCGCGAGCGACGCCGCCGGGATCGGGGTGGGCAGCGCCATTGGTGACATCGCCTTTAGGGCCTGTGCGCAGACCACCAGCGGGGGCGCGGCCGGCAGAGCCAGGCATAGGCGTCGTCCAGCACGGCCTCCGTCACAAGAGCATCGATGGTCATCACGGCGCCATAGCAGTCAACCTCGCCAGGATGACCGAGTTCACGCATCGCCTCACGCCTTCGGGTGTGGGGCCCTTGTTTCAATCTGAACGTGTGCAGCCGCCCTATCTTCTGATTCGCCGATCCTGCCTAACTCCAGTAATTCGCGGCGGTTGTTACTCCACCTGAGGCACTATGACGCCCTCGTCGTCTCTTCTTTATAGAACCAGGCGCCCGCAAGTGTGGCGACCAATATTTCCGCCAAACTGACCAACAGGGCAATCCTGAGCAGCTGGCCGGGAAACAGCCCCATCGGCGCCCACCCGAGGGTCGGCAGCAAATATCCCAGCAACCACACTCCGAACCCAGCGCGCACGGCAGTGTTCGGCCCCGCGCCATAGCGCGGTCGAACGGCAGCGTACAACCAGACCGCCAGAACGCCGTAGGCGAACCCGAGTAACACGTAGAAGACCATGTTGCCTACAGTCTCTTGAAGCGGCCGACCCAGTGCTTCCATGGCCTGACGCCACTCCTGACCCAGCACGACCCCGTGCAGTACAAACTCCACCACGTCGATGATGATCCCGGCAACGATCCCTCCGAGTAGGACCCGACCCCAATTGATCTTTCCCATCACAGCCTCCACAGCAGAGAGTGAAAATCCAGGAAGAGAACGGCTCCTTTGTGGGCTCAGCGTAGCTTGGGAATTCCATGTGGTCAACTATGGCGTCGCTGCCCCCACCGCCTATTTCACCGGCCGCGTGGTGGTACCGGAAGTATCCAGATGACACGAGCTTGGGTCAGCTTGAAGCAGAAGCGAGGGAGGCGAAGCGTGGGCTATGGGCCGATCCTGACGCGATTCCGCCGTGGGAATGGCGGAGGATGCGGAAAGGGTGAGCCTCATGCCTGCGGGTGTGGGGCTTGTTGTTTGCCCACCGTCCAGGCTCACCGGAGGGCCATCGTGGAGGCGAGAGCCCCCAGGTGAAGCCCCCTCAAGGGGTGATCCAATGGCACATCGACCTCGCCTTGAACGGCCCTTCCCAGCGGCGTAGGATGGTGTTGCCGTTGAAGCAATTGGTGTGAATGAGGGCGCAAGCATGACCAAAACGTGGCTCAGTCTTTCCGTTGTCGTCGGGTTATTCTTCATGCTGGCTGCGCCGACTTGGGCGGACTATCAGGCGGGAGTAAATGCCTACAAGCGTGGCGATTACGAAACCGCCCTGAAAGAATGGCGACCATTAGCGACCCAGGGGCTTGCGGTTGCGCAGAATAACCTGGGGTGGGTGTACGATCAGGGTGAAGTGGTGGCGCAGGATTATACCGAAGCGATGAAGTGGTATCGCTTGGCGGCGGACCAGGGGAATGCGGCTGCGCAGAATAACCTGGGGGCAATGTACATCAACGGCAAGGGTGTAAGGCGAAACTATGTTCAAGGATATATGTGGTTAAGCCTTGCCGCTAAACAAGGTTATAAGAGAGCCGTCTCGTCACAAGGTCAACTAGAAAGGGAAATGACTCCCGGTGAACTGGCCGAAGCCGAACGGTTTGCCAGGGAGTGGAAGCCGAAGGGGAAGTGAGCCGCCGACGGTTGATGCTTAGATACATAGTGACGACAGCACCATTATGAAAGAACTTCCATAAATGGCAGAGCAAGGGGATGCGAGGGCCCCAACGAACATGGTCCTTATTCCGAAAGGGCCATTCCTGTATGGGTTGGAGAATGAATCCCTCACCATCGACTATGACTATTTTATGGATATCTACCCCGTAACCAATCAACACTATGAACAATTCATTCGAGCCGGTGGTTATGACAACGAAGCCCTCTGGTCCAAAGAGGGCTGGGGCTGGAAGAGGAAGGAGAAGGTTTCCCAACCCGAGCATTGGGATGATCCTGAATGGAACAAATCGGATTATCCAGTCGTAGGTGTGAGCTACTTTGAGGCCGAGGCCTTTGCGAAGTGGTCGGGCAAGCGATTGCCCACGGAGCAGGAATGGGAGAAGGCGGCGCGGGGCACGGATGGACGACCATATCCCTGGGGAGATACATTATTCGACAAGAACAAGTGTAATTACGAGGAATCAGGGATTGAGGGCACCACGCCAGTGACCCGATATGCTAAGGGCAAGAGCCCCTTTGGCTGCCATGACATGGCCGGGAATGTCTGGGAATGGTGCGCCAGTTGGTACGATAACAGTAAAGACCTTCGGTTGCTCCGCGGCGGGTCGTGGAGCGATACTGCTGCCAATCTTCGATCCGCGTACCGGCACTGGAACGGTCCGTGGGATCGCTACAACTATATCGGGTTTCGGTGTGCCCAGGACGCCCGCTAACCCTTTACCCTTTGTCCCTTTTTCTTGTCCGCGGCTCGCGGTGTTTACGGCCACCCTTTCTTCGGCTCGTAAAACCGATCATCCCACTTTTCCCCCGTGACGGTGTTGAGCCAGTAGCCGTATCGAGCTTGATCGGGACAGGCGGAGTTCATCCAATGCTCCCACTTGCCTCGCCGTTCCAGCAGGTTAAACCAATCTGTCCATTTAGCGACCTTCATTGTCCGCCCCCCCATTACGTCCTCCCACCAGGTTGATGGTCGCCCCACGCCCTAGCGGAAGCGGGTCATCCAGGTGAGCAGAGCCACGCCCTGGAACTGGCTGGCCCTTGAGAAACATGGTAAGGTTCGCAGAGCAATCGACTAAGGAAAGAGCCGCATGTTGTACCTGAAGACGGCATGTGGGCCGTCTATTTCTAGTTAGGGTTCACAAAAGAGAGGAACCTATGGAAATCAATATTGGCTCGAACATCATCCGCAACACCAACGGTGTCCTAAACGTTGAAGGAAAGGACCAGATTTCTTTAGAGGTCCGAGAAGATGGGCAACTGCTGGTGACAATGGATATCTACGATGACGCCGGTAAGCATCCTGCCAGACTCCTGAGGAACGCGTGGACATTCAATAAAGGCGATCGCTTTTCGGTAACAACTAATCCGTCTGATCTTTCACTCACCGATTCGTCCACGGGTGAAATCGTGGTGCGGGTTCGGGTCATTGATCGCGGACACCTTGAAGTTCCGGAGGGGCGCTTCTATACCCACAAAGGTCATTTGGTTGAGATTACCCCGGAATACTGGAGAGTTGCCGGAATCATCACAATGTCCGGGAATACCATAGACAGTTGTGACGGGGCAGTAAGCATATCGTGATACCGGTGCCGCCCAACAAGTCGCTGGAGTCGGACGTTTTGCTTCGTTACGCTTCGCAAAACACCGCTCAGCTCAGACGTAGGGGCTGCATTTCGGAACACTTTGGCCTGCCTTCCCCCCATTGCTTAATCCCTTATCCCCAAAACCTGTGAACAACCCTGTGGGCAGATTGCCTTATTGGAAACCACCGGCTTCTCTGGTGCGGGCCTGAGCAAATTGCTCATCAATTAAGCATTGTGTCAGCTTTCAAGGACACCACAATATATTGAACCTGGAGCTAAACAAGAGTTAACGTAATCGGCCTCCATTGAAGCCGTCGCCATTATTACATCCTAGTTCCCTCATGGCCAAACACCTTGACCCCAACGAGATCGGCACCCTCGAAGAACTGTCCATCTCCAATATGTGGGAAGTCGCCGCGTTGGTCGAGGTCCTGGAAAAGAAGGGTCTCTTCACCAAGCAGGACATCCTTGACGCCATTCGTGAATTGCGCCGGAAGAATCCCCAGGCCAAAACACCGCTGGAGTTCGATGACCACCCAGACCCCGCTTTCCCTGAACCTTACCTCCTCACGGAAACGGCGGATGCCATCATCCGAGGCAAAAGCACGGATGACGGACGTCTTCATCCTGCCTCATTAACCCACACAAGCCATTGAAAGATATGGTGCCGGAGACCGGATTCGAACCGGTACGCCCCTTTCAGGACAAGGGATTTTAAGTCCCTGGCGTCTGCCTGTTCCGCCACTCCGGCACTGGGTTTCGGACGGAGGCCACTCTAGCACCGAGATCCCTACCTGGCAAGAACGCGACCCTGCGTATCCCTATGAGGGGCATTCCATTTTTTTCCCTTAAGTATCTACCGAAGGACTGGCTGGACAATCCTATCCTCTACATCCCTCACGACCAAGGAATGCGAAAGTTTCCTCTCGGAGACATGTGGGGAGACAGGCCCCTTCGATCGCTCAACTTCAAGTAAGTTTTTTGGGATGGTGTTGGGAAGGCGGCTTTGGTGGAAGAAAAGCAAGGAAAGGGGGGACAGGGCATCTCACCCGGCCTGTCCCCCGCCAATTCAAGGAGGGATCTACTGATGACCCTTTATTGTTTTTGTAAAGTCAAATGGCCACGACGATTTAGTTGGTAGCAGCTTTCATTCGTCCCCATGCAGAAAGGACGTTCCTTCCCATAGGAGACGACCTGGATTTGGGATGGAGTCACACCAAGATCAACTAAGTACGACCGAACAGCTTCTGCCCGTTTCTTGCCCAGCACAAGGTTGTAACTTTGCGTCCCACGCTGGTCACAATGACCCTCTACGGTCAAAGACCGCATCGGGTTCCCTGACAACCACTCTGAATCATGAGTCAAGGCCTGGGTACCTTCTTGGGTGATCCGCCAGCTATCGTACTCAAAAAAGACATCCCGGAGCTCTACCCGAATGGACATCGGGTTTTCGGATTCCAGCCTCTGCCCCTGTGGTCCCCATGAATTGCCTTGTTGCCCTGGGGCATACCCCTGCTGTCCCGGGGCATAACCCTGTTGCCCCCAAGGAGAGGAAGGATAAGCTTCTCTTATCGACCACTCCCCTTCCACATATTCTTGAGACATGGGCCCCGACTGGTTCCAGCCACCCCCAAACCCTTCATCCTGAAAAAAAGCCAAGGGGCCTAGTCCTTGGGCTGATTGGGGGTCGCTCATGTGTTGCCTCGCTTGTTCGATTGGCCCACCCTGAATCCAGTCACCACTGTTGGGATTCCCGGCCGAATCGCCTACGCCAAAATACTTGTTACCCCCAGGGTGCTCACTCGAAAAACCCTGGTTAGGTCCCATGGATTCCAAGGGCTCCGAGTCGGCTATCATCTGTGTAAGCTTCTGGCTGCATCCCTGTCCCAGCAACAGAAGGATCATTCCGGCTAGACCCATGAATTTTAATAGGTTATTCCCGGCGCTCATAATTAACCCCCCTTTTCAAGGCTATTCGAATTACTTCTTGTTCTAACGCTTTTCTAGTCTGAATTTATCCTTACCCAGACCCGTCTGGGTCGTTTCAATTTCTTCTGGGGTGTTATCGGAGAAAGGAAGAAATTCTTAAGTGGAAATAAGGGGTTGGAGAGGATGGATCAAGTTGAGCGTGGTAGAAGGGAATATGTACAATGAACTAGAAAAAATAACCGACAACTTACAAAAATACTTCCCTGAAAATTCATGAGAAAATTGGAGAAAACTATTTACTCTCCCACCTCCCCATGGGGATGAAGTGCCTCCCATCCAATATCTGATCTGGAGAGGGTTTCCCTTCAAGCTTCGGTAAAGGACAGCCCCAATGGATTTACAATAAAGGTGAGAGGGGAAATTTTGGAGAACCCGTAGTAGGGTTGTTCCAAGATGTCCTCCCGATGAAAATAAGAAAGGACCAGCATAGCCCAGGGAGAACCTTTGAAATGGAAAGCAGCACGATGTGGCGGAGATGCACCCCCGAGCTTGAATCTAGGAGAGAACACACACAGTGGATGGGCTAGACCACATGGAAGAATGAGGGTCCAGTTAATCAGGATTCAGCACTCCACAGGGTTTACGCTCGCTGCTCCTTTGCATTTCCCAGCACCGCCCCTTGGTACCATTCCCAAAAACGGCTGACCCCTTCACGGACGGAAATTTTGGGGTTGTACCCGAGTAATTCCCTGGTTTTGCTGAGATCCGCGTAGGTATAGGCCATATCAGCATCCATCATAGGGGTAGGAACGAGGTGAGCCTGCCGATCAGTCAATCCCTCAATGATCTTCACAAATTCCGCAAGGAGGACCGGTTCACCCCGCCCTAGATTGACCACCTCGTAGCCAAGGGGGCGATCCACGGCAGCAACAATTCCTTTCACGATATCACCGACGTAGGTCCAATCTCGATGCATCTGACCGGAATTATAAAGGGGGACTTCTCGGCCCAAAAAGATGTTGTCCAACACCTTATACGCCATCATATCCGGCCGTCCTCGTGGCCCATAGACGGTGAAAAACCGGAAGGCCGTAAAAGGAAGGTTATAGAGATGGTGATAGGAAAATCCTAATAATTCCCCCGCGCGTTTACTGGCGGCATAGGGAGCCAATGGACGCTCACAGGGGTCCTTCTCGACAAAGGGAATTTGTTTAGTGTTGCCATAAACCGAGGAGGTGGAAGCAAAGACGAAGGTTGGCGGCACTTTGGCCCCGGCCTGGGAACTCGTCCGACCAACGGCAGCATCGAGCAAATTCAACGTGCCGGTCACGTTCACATCGTAATACAAGTGCGGATTATCAATCGAAACCCGGACCCCCGCCATAGCGGCCAAATGGACAATCACCTCAAACCGATGGGCTGCAAACAGCTCTCCTACTAGTTTTTGATCACGAATATCTCCCTTAATGAATGTGAACGGTTCTGCATGGGGGACCCGCGCGGCGTTTCCTTCCACTTCGGCCAAGTTCGCCCGCTTGCGGGCGGGGTCGTAGTAATCATTTAAATTATCGAGCCCAAATACCCGATCACCGCGTGCAATCAAGGCATCAACGGTGTGGCTGCCAATAAATCCTGCGGCACCGGTTACAAGAATGGTTTTTCCCAATTTGGTCTCCTTAATCCTTCAATCTTTACACCCAACTTATTTTTCCCCAATGGAAGGTCTTGAGAAACCCCTATGACCACTAGCTTATCAGGCAGTTTCGGCCCTTGCTAGTGCGAATACCTCTATTCCTGTGCCATCTCAATTAGATTCAATCGGAGAACAGCATCAGCCGCTTAAGGTGAGAAACAGAACAGTTGCTACACTCCACTGCCTACCCTTGGACCCTGCCCCAAGGACCGTCCCTATTATTAGTAAATATCACCAGGGCTCTCCACACCCGAGAGCACGGGAAGAACACCTTATCTCTCTTCTAAGAAAAGCGAACCTCCCCTCCTCCTTATTGAACCCATGGAGACCCACTGCTAGAATGTGGGGACACGAGGTTGATTGTGACGACCCTTCCCTCTACTGAAGTAAAGGAAATCAGAGAGGAAGATACCAGCCTTAGAACGCGTGATGGCTTTGGAGCAGAGGTCATTGTCCATAATTGTGATTGCCACACCTATCAACAAGTCATCGATTTATTTTGCCGATATATACCCAAAATGAACCCGGAAAAAGCTTTTGAGTTAGCTTGGCAAATCGACCATCAAGGAAGTGCGCAGGTTTATAGTGGCGAGCCAAAGACGGCCGAGGAGATTGCCAAGAAACTGGCTGGGGGTGGGTTACGAGTGGAAGTTCGGTAATTTTTCCCGCTTACCCCACAGGATTCCCGGGCTAAGCAGGGAGGGTATGGCGTTCTTCACCCCCTCCCCACACGCGATAACCCAGGGGAACCAATAGGCCAAGTGGGGTTTAACGGGTACGGGACCCGGATTTTAATTTTAGTGGGACCTTTGACCTCCGTTTTCTGGAAGGAGGCTTCTGAGTTTCCTTTGATGCAAGGGGTTCCTGCCGTTTTGGTTGACGCTTGGAGAGAGGAACGGAGAGCTTTCGTTGTGGCTTTTGAGAGGCAGCCCGAGCTTTACGAGCTGTTAGCACACTTAAGGACTTCCCACTGTATATGCGGACCTGATAAAGCTCCATAAGCTGGTCGATGGCTTTCTTGTCACCTTTCCTCGCCAAGGCCAACAACTGCCTTCGCTGTTCCATTTCTT
>JACZVJ010000185.1 GCA_022572725.1 Nitrospinota bacterium
TCAGCCACCCGTACGGCACCATCAACTTCAATCACTGGGACCACCTCCTAGGTCTCGCCCAAATATGTGCCTGGCGATGTCTTCGAAAATGCACTCATAGTCCCGCCGCGATTTGTTCTCTGGTAAATGGATGTGCAGGTCAATATGAATGGTCGGTTCACCACTGGATGAACTGCCTCCATTCGTAGTGCGGGTCGTCTGCTTCGTTATCGTTCTAGTCGCAGTGGAACCTCGGGGCTGAGACCCAACAGAAAAATCGGCATGATCACAAGCCGCCTTGAAGGTTTGCATTTGAAATCCAATTGTGTGGTGGGTTCCCCCAGAGTGGATGTTGAAATAGTTTCGTAGCTTAGCCTCTTCCTCCTTATGGGGTTCGTGTGAATGATTAAAGAGTGGGGGCCACACTTCCTTAATTGCTTCGGCAAGCACACCTGGACCGGTCCCCGGCGTCATAAATTCAGTGTATCGTTGCGTTGGTGTGTTATTGGATGAAACGAAACCCAATGCCTTCAAAACTCGAATGATCGTTCGGTCATTCGTGTCGCGAAGTTCCCATGCCCTCAAGGTGTCGGCATTGACCTTGGGTGGCTTAGGCTTTTGCGGCACGAGTTCTAAGAACTTTCGCAGGGAGTTAGGCTTCGTAGAATAAGGGAATTTGGGTTGGGTGCTTGCTGAGTTGCTTGACGACGCTATTTTCTTGATTGTCGATCTGTTCTTGGCCATACATAGCCTCCATAGTTCTTCACATTTCAGCTAACTAGAAATAGACCGCCGAACAGCCGTGTGGGTTTTATGGCATGAGGCCTTGCGAGCGGTGAAAAACCTTTGAGACGACAAGCCATTTCGGGTCTTCTTGAAAAGGGGGTCTTCGGGATTAGACTGTATTCACTGTTCCCGAGTCCTCTAAGGACTGTTGCTGTCCTTCCCGTTCGGGATCTAAGCCTAATCCAACTCCGTGGAAAAGACAATTGGCCATAGATTGGTCGGAGCTAGACCCTCTTAGCTCCTCTTTAGCACTCCATTCGATGTTCATGGCCAATCCTAGAGTACACCTTTCTGGATTTTACGGTGGTAGTAGAAAAGGGTCAGTTCCACGGCACGCACCGGGACCCTGAGTTCCTTGGCATGGTGACGGAGCTTGCAGAGATAGTGGTACCAGTTTTTGAAGCTGAACCCTATTCCTCTGGGACTTTTACGAACCGCTTTGATGGACAAGAGGACGCGCCAGACACGCACGTCGATCACTCCGTAACGTCTGGGGTCGGCGAGAGTGAGAATCGCGGAAGCCATAGGGAGACCGACCCCACGGAGTTGGGTCAGGTGCTCAATTCTCTTCTGCTCACTTCTGGTTGACAGCGCCTTGTGCGTCAGGCTCCGGACGGTCGCTGGGTGATTGCTTTCAATTAGGCGTAAAGCACGAGGACTCTTCCAGTGGCAAATGTCGATGAGTTCCTGTTTCGTGAGCACCTTGCACCGTTTGACATGGCGGAGGGACCTAAACAGCTCAGCCGTGGCCGGTCCTTCCGAGGTCACCATTTCTTTAGCGAGCAATTGGCGCAGGTTCTTGTATTTGGGCTTGGGCATGTTCATCTCCTTACACCGAACTAGAAACAGACCGCTGAACAGCCGGGTGGGGTGAGGGCGTGAGGTTTTCGGTCATATGGTACCCCCATTCGCGAGTAACATGCTATCGGATCGAATGAACCAACAAGGGGAGGAAGACTAAAATAATAGAGGTGGGACTTTACTTTCTCGGGTAAATATAGTAACCTATAGTTTGTGACTTATAGATCACAATGAAGAATCCCAAGAAAACCTTTATCGCCCGGCTCAAAGCCCTCCGCCGGCAACAGGGCCTCACCCAAACCGCCCTGGCCCAACGGGCAGGTATTACCAGAGAGTTCCTCGCTCGATTAGAGAAAGGGGTGCAAGATCCGACACTCCGGACGATGACGAAATTGGCCAAGGCGCTCAAGGTGACGGTGGTGGAGTTGTTGCAATAGGTACCCCATAGTGGCGAAGTCACACGATGTCCAAAGGCGCATGGGTGCAGGAGAGGATGGGGCCACAACCCCTGCAGGGGTCCATGTATGTTGATCTCCACGATCCAAACCCTATGTCGGATGCTGAGGCCTGGACCCAGGGGCATCCCTTGAAATGTGCCTGGTGTGGGAAACGGCAGAAAGCCGTGGTGTCGGTCAGTAGGGACCGATTCAGCTGTTGGTCGTGCTTGGCCCGCTGGGGCAGAGTCCTCCTTCACCAAAAGAAGGAAGGACCTCTAGCGATGGACTCAAGCCTGTTGTCAGGGGGTCAAAAGGAAGCCATGTCTGACTACAACCAAATGAAAAGAAGGGAAGGAGGGACATCCAATGGCACGACGCGGTGGTGATGGGTTGTATTTACGAGGCGACCACAAAAATATTTGGTGGTGGGAGAGTGTGATCCATGGGAAACGCTACCAACTCCCCCTCGGCAAAGGGATTTCCCGGTCACTTGCACGAGAATTGGCCGCCATTAAACGGGCTAAAATAATTAAAGGGGAAGAAGGAATTGGAATCAGGAAGAAGGATTGTAAATTCATAAAAGCCAAAGAAGAGTTCCTTAAATGGACGGAGGCCAATAAACGCCGCCGTACCCTTCGCACCTACCGACAATGTCTAGAGCACCTTTCGTTATCCTTCGACGGCAAACATCTTAGCCAGATTTCATCCTGGTTGATCGAGAAGCACAAACAAGCCAGAGCTCAGGCAGGAGCTCGAGTCAGAGCCAACCGTGAAACGTCCGTACTGAAGTCCTTGTTCAATTTCTCTATCCGTATGGGACTCTTCCACGGTTCAAATCCCGTTGTTGGTGTGAAGTTCTTTAAAGAAGAGAAACGCAAGTTCCGCTACCTGGAACCAGAAGAAGAACACCGATTGGTCCAGGAGCTCAAGGAACCCATTCGAACCCTGGTGCTGGTTGGGATTCACTGCGGCCTTCGAGTTCAAAGCGAAGGGCTGACCCTTGAGTGGGATTACATCGATCTGAGGCGAAACCAGTTAAGTGTTGAAGCCAGCTATGCGAAGAACGGTGAGCGCCGGGACATCCCACTTAACTCCACGGTAAGCCAAGCCCTCGCCAATCTCGAAAAGAGCAGGATGAGTGATTTTGTCTTTACTAAGCCTGGTGGGGACACGCCCTACCGCTCCATCCGTAGGAGTTTTGAGCGAGCGTGCAAACGGGCTGGATTACAGGGGGTCACGCCCCATACGCTCCGCCACACCTTCGCCTCCCGATTAGTGATGGCGGGGGTCGATTTGAGAACCGTTCAGGAGTTGGGTGGCTGGAAGGACATCGGCATGGTGATGCGGTACGCCCATCTAAGTTCCAATCACAAGGCCGAGGCCGTTGCCAGGCTTGTTGGCATCGCCCGCCGGCTGGAGGGGCTGTATCGCCACGCCTCCACCCACGCCGCCGGCCTGGTCATCGGCGACCGTCC
>JACZVJ010000186.1 GCA_022572725.1 Nitrospinota bacterium
ACGCGACCGTGAGGGAAGCGGCACTTCTGTTACGAGAACAGAAGATCGGCTCCCTGCTGGTCAAAGGAGTGGACCACTTTATTGGGAGCATTACCGAGACTGAATTGAGCCGAGAGGTCTTGGTAGGGGGAGTGGACCCTTCCACGACCAGGGTGAAGACTTGCATGCGCGAGCCCATCATCTCTCTTGAAAGTAGTGATCCCGTTGTTGAGGCCGTCCGACTCATGAAGGAGAAGGCCACCCGTCATTTGGCAGTGACGGACGGGGGAGCGATTGTAGGTGTCATCTCGGTTTCCGATATTTTGCGTTATTATTCTGGGGTTGCCTGATCTTGCCTTTTTGTGTCCTCGTATGGCCAAAAAACTCATCCACCCCTTGGGGCATCCACATGCGAGAGTGCTGCGAACAGGGCCCAAAACAGGTTTTGCGCGGCGTTGTTGCCTAACTCCTGAACACTCCAAGAAAATCAGCAATTGGCGTTTTTCAACACAAACCTGAAAATGTGACAAATTCAACAAGGGAACAATATATACGCAACAACGTCTCTCCCAGATTGAGAAAGATTCACCCAGGCCTTAGGCCGACGACCGAAACACGGCCAAGAGGTCGCTCAGCGTCAGCGTCTTGATCCGTAAGGTCTCCCTTTCTTGCTTGAGCTGGGACGTGGTGCCCTCATCTTTGGGGCTTTTGACACAGGCCGCTCCCAGGTTAAGTATGCGCTCGTATTCGTGTTCGACTTTGTCCTTCACCACTCTGTTGGTGGAGAAAAGTTGCGCTGCCTCCACCCGCGTCTCCGCCAGATGGGCCTGAAATTCAGACTCCGGAAACGCACTTCTGGCACCCTCGTCGTGACACCGATCCAGGTGCTGGGATAACAGCACATACAATCGCACAAACGTTTCGGTTGTTTTGATGTGTTGTGGGATATCTTGTTGCGGGGTCATGCTTTGGTCCTTTTCTTTGTTGAGGTTTCACGCTGACTCGACGGGTCTCAGACCGTAAATGATGGGAACTCGGTCGCCCAAGGCTACCACACTCCTTTCCCAAAGGGCCATGTGACCGGCATCTGTTTGCCGCGTCCTTTGTTCCAGATTGCGTTGGGCCTCGGCCTCTCCGTATGATCACCGGGAAATTCATTCGCTGACTATCCACGACGGGAATATTGTTCCCCGGGTGAAGGGAGCCTGCACAATGAACCTTTCAGACCTTTCTCTGAAGGACTTTAAAGAGCTAGTCAATGGCATGGTGGACGACCGTCTGTGTGAGCTGCTGGGTGATCCCGATCTGGGACTGCCCCTGGACGAGACGGTCCGTGCGCGGTTGAAGCAGTCCCTGGCCTCCTCAGAACGGGTCACCGGGGACGACATAGCTGAAAAACTCGGCCTCCATTGGTGACGTGGCATGGCATGGTATCGTGTCGCCTACCTGCCTTCGGTGCTTGACGACCTTCGGGCAACCGAGAAGGGCATGGCCCAGCGTCTCTTTGATAAGACGAAGTGGCTGGCCTCCAATGCTGAGAACCTTCGACATGAGCCTCTGGACGCGGACTTACCCGGCCTTGCCCAGTACGCGGTCGGTGAGTGGCGCATTCTCTACTCCATTGACCGGGAGGACCACGTCGTGGACATCCATCGGATTGGGACCCGTAGGGCACTGTACCGAAGCCGCCCGGCGCCACACGATTCATGAGCTGGCAGGAGCAGATCGAGCAGGAACTTGCCAAGGCCGCGACCGGCCTTCGAGAGGGAAATGATGGGCTGGCTCGGGTCTGCGCGCGTCGAGCGGTCGCCCTTGGAGCGCAGGCCTGGGGCAAACGGGGGAATCGGAAAGCCTGGCCTGCCGACGCGATGAACCAACTTCGTAAGATCCAGGAAGAAGAGGCTTTTCCGCTGGAGATGAGGGAGGCCGCGCAACGGCTCCTGACCAAAGTCACACAACGGGATCAGGCGCCGGTGTCAACGGACCCCATCGCCGACGCTCGGCTGATTCTGACACACCTTGACCAACTCACCTGATCACACGCCAGCAAGAGGAACATCAGGAAGTTCCTTCTCGTCACGGAGCCGTGCAGCAGCTTCCTTGGCGTACTATGAACGCTCCGAGAAGCCTTTCAAAAAATACCACAGGGTGAGGGCCGCGAGTCTGGCTGTTTGATGATCGCGATCGAACAGGGGGTTCAGCTCAACGATGTCCATCGATTTCACATGCGGACATTGTCCCGCTCTATAGGCCGCGTGTAGCCAGAGGTCTGCAGAGAGGCCATTCACGGCAGGCGCGCTCACTCCCGGGGGCAATCAAAAAGTTGAAGGACAATTTTGCCAAATCGGTTGGGTCTTTATTAGCTGGGTTAATCGCATCAAGGCCAGCCTGGGTTTATGAAGGTGAAGCTTCCTCAGGTTTTCTGGCGTGCTTGTGCTTTTATTCTAACTGGGATGAACTTGGGGTAAAAGGGATTAAGAATGGGAATGGTGATTCACAGGTCCAGGAGCACTGGAATTGTTTTGTTCACAAAGGAAACGGGTGGATGGGTTGGTGGTAGGGTTGACAGTTACCCACCTTACCTGACTTCTTCGGTGATGATTGAGCCATTTAGGTTGACCTGATATCATCGTAGTCAAAGTTGCTGTATTTTATGGGAGGATCGTTTATGGAGGCCATGCAAGTCGTTGAGGACTTGTCCAAAAAGTATGGAGTGCCGGTGGAGGAGCTGATCAGAGTCGGTGCGGAACTGACCTTGAAAGAGCGAAAAAAAGGCTATCTGTGTGAGCGTTTGGAGATCCTTTCGCGCTACAGCGTAACCAGTGTCCAAGAACTCGAAAACCGGATCCAGCAGGGGGAGGTCCCAGATCACCCGGCCTGGGAGGACCTCATCGAGGTCAAAAATCTGGAGGCTGAGGTGAAGGAGATCGACCGTGATCTTGGCGCTGTACAAGCGGCTTAAGGAGGTAGGGCAAACAGAGTATGGAGATATTGTGCTGGGATCCGAGGTAATAAAGAGCTCGACCGGACGAGCCCGGAAGTTACGTCTGGCCCTGATTGGTGATACCTATGTGGATGTGTGGTACTCAGAAGACCGCCACTATTCCTTATCATTGGGAACAAGCCGGAAGACGGGACTTTGTCTATCGACATGACAACGCGCCGCACAAATCCTGGATGAGTGTCTCTACCTTTCCGAAGCATTGCCATGAAGAAACCGAATGGAACGTCAAAGAAAGTCATCTGCCCGACGACCCTGAAGAAGCCCTTCGTGAATTTCCTAGTCAAGTCAGAGGTTTGATGATTGGCTTTGGTTCAAAGATCCGGTTACAGAAGGAATAGGAGCAACTGCCGATTCTCAACGAACTTTCTTCCCCCAAACGCCTTGCCAAGTGTTTCTTGTTATCGCTCTGACAGTCCCTTCAAAAAATACCACAAGGTGAGGGCCGCGAGTCTGGCTGTTTGATGATC
>JACZVJ010000187.1 GCA_022572725.1 Nitrospinota bacterium
ATGATTTACCTGAGCACCTCCGACGGCAGCCACCCCTCCCTCACGTAGCGGTGTGCCGCCTTCCTGGCGAGGTCCTTGGCCATTTTCTGTACATTGGCTTCGAGGCTCGCCGGCAGTCTTTTTTAATGCTTCCTGCTCTTCAGAAGATGGATTGCTCATCATTGGAGCATTCCTCATTTACAGGTGTGGGATAAATACAGGTGTGGGATAAACTGATTGATGGTGTCGCGTAATATTGGCTTTCCTGCATAGGAAATCAAGAAGGGGCCCAGTGGATCATGAAAGGGAAGGCGAGTAAAGTCAAATACTGCATCCGGGCAAAAAGGAAATGCTTGCCACTATCAGGATGAGATCTCCTAACCGCGCCCGGGGGAGGTTAGATCACCCTTCATAGTCTCAGGCATGCTCCCTCCTTTGATGGGGTTGCCTCATCATGCAAGGATCAATTAGAATGCGCAGCTTAGTATTTTTTTTGATTACACAAACAATTTCTGTGGGCTAAAAAATGCTCTACTTCCTCTCTCTTATTGGCCTCCTCATTCTCACCCCCACCAGTTGGGTCAAATCAGAACCTTATAATTACCCCGTGGCCAACCCTTACGCAGCCACGATTGTAGGAACCCCCAAGGCCTTTTGGGCCGATCTCCCTCAAAAAATCAGGGTGAAGACCTTCGAGCTCACGGTGTTCGAAGACCGAGAGTACCCCGACCTGTTATGGTACAACGAGGAGTTGCGCTATTCGCTGGCTTATCAAAAGGAGCGGGCCCCCCTTATATTCATCATTGCCGGCACCGGCGCAGGGTACAACTCAAGCAAGATGCAAATCCTGCAAAAGGCGTTTTTTCAGGCAGGCTTTCACGTCCTCTCCCTCTCCTCCCCCACCCATCCGAACTTCATCGTGTCCGCTTCACGAACAGGATTCCCCGGTCATATCGTTGAGGATGCACAGGATTTGTATCGTGTGATGCAGTTGGCGTGGCACCAGGTCCAAGACCGGATCGAGGTTTCACAGTTCTTTCTAACAGGGTACAGCCTCGGCGCATCCCAGGCGGCCTTTGTTTCCAAGTTGGACGAGGAAAAGCGAGTTTTTAATTTTCAAAAAGTCCTGCTCATTAACCCTCCTGTGAGCCTTTACACATCAGCAAAGATTCTGGATGACATGTTTGACCAAAATATTCCTGGAGGGAAAGACAACGTCCAAAATGTCCGGAACTTTATGGATAGGATGTTTGATGCGTTTTCGGAGGTTTACCAGGATGAGGACTTCGTCAATTTCAGCGGAGACTTCCTGTATGCCGCCTACAAGGAACAAAAGCCTCCTGAAGAGAGACTCGAAGCACTCATTGGGCTTAGCTTCCGACTGTCCTCCTCGAGTATGGTGTTCACGTCCGATGTGATGACCAACTCCGGATACATCAAACCTAAGAATCTGGTACTTTCCAGCACGGAGTCCCTATCGGATTATGGCAAAGTCGCCTTCCGGGTTAGCTTTCTTGATTACTTTCATGACCTTTTTGCTCCTTACTTCCAAGCCAAAAGACCCGGCCTCACCAAGCAGGCTCTCATTGAGAGTCTCAGCCTAAAAAGTATCGATGCCTATTTGCGTCGCGCTCAAAAAATTTCCCTGGTCACCAATGCCGATGACGTGATTCTGGCCCCAGGGGAGCTGGCATATTTGCGCAGTGTTTTCGGCACTCGGGCCAAGATTTACCCGCGCGGCGGCCATTGCGGGAATATGAGTCACCGGGACAATGTGGCTTATATGACCCATTTTTTTATGAGATAAAGGATCTTTTGCTTGAGTGTCCTCAATTCTAAACCCTTCCGAATCTTTTCAATCTTCTTCCTCCTTACTCTTCCATTGAGCGCTGGGTTGATTCCTCAGGGAAACGCCTGGGGTAAGGAAACACAACCACGCAATGCGGGAATCTATAAGCGGAATAGCTTGGATGGCCAAATTGAGCGGCTCGAACTCAAAATCCAGGCTCTTCAATACCGGTTGGAGGAGACGAATGAAACCGCCCCAAATGACCAAGGGCCTTTCTCCTCCCCCACTCTCATGGCACGTCATGTCAATACAGGTCAGGAAGGATCAAAGGAGGTCAAACCGGCCAAACGCCCGATCAGTGAGTGGGTCAGTCGGGATGTGGAGTACCCTATCGACATCTACGACCCTTGGGAGGGACTCAACCGGAGCCTGTACAAGTTCAATGCCAAATTTGACAGGTATGTATTTCTCCCCGTCGTCAACGGATATGAATACATCACGCCGGACTTCCTTCAAGATCGGGTCTCCAGCGTTTTCAACAACATCGAGGATATCCGAAACCTTCTGAACTCCTTGCTCCAATTGAAATTCAAAAGGTCGGGGGAGACGACCCTCCGATTCTTGATTAATTCGGTGTATGGCATTGGTGGGCTTTGGGATCATGCAACGGCAATGGGTTTCCCCGAACAAAAAGAAGACTTCGGGCAAACCTTGGGTCACTACGGGGTGGGCGATGGCCCGTACATGGTCTTGCCGATTTTTGGCCCCTCGAACCTGCGGGACACGACTGGATTCGTGGTTGATTCGGTCGCCCGATCTTTCTACCTGTACCAGCCCCTTGATTTAGACGAAAACCCCGAATGGGGAGCTGTTTACACCCTATCTAACGCAATCGATACGCGGCATCAAGTAAAATTCCGGTATTATGAGACGGGCTCCCCATTTGAGTACGACCTGGTTCGTTACCTGTACACCAAGAAACGGATGTTGGATATCGAGAAATGATCGTTCTGCCCTTTAACTTTTCAACGACTTGATTGAATAATTTCTACGAATTGCAAATATTCTTTTGGGCTCTTCAGGATTTTGTGTGGGGTTTTTCTTTATGGGAGAAGATGGGGTTAGGCATGAGTATTGACTAATCGGCGAGCCGACGCCTCAGGCATGCCTCGACCCTCCGATCGCGACGGGTGCCATACTGCGCACAGAGCCGACTGATCATCGAGGGATCCCGATGCAGGCGCTTTCCCACCCTCGGCGCCCGGAAATTCGACGCGCGGCTTACGGGGGATGCACCAACCCTATCCCCGTGTGCCTAATAAGTCAATGCTCATGCCTGACCCCATCTTGGACTGTTTAGAGCTACCCTAAAGAAGTTAGTCGATTCTAAAAACTTGGAATATCAAGAACTGATAGCTTCCTGAAAATAAAATTTTCCGTTTTTAATTCCGAAAGCAAAATAAGCATATGTGCATTGAATATCTGTACCCGTAACACGGATTTTCGCAACATATCTTTCCTTCATTTCAATTTGTACACTTACACCATGCGCCCCAGATGAACCGACATGATAAATGGAGAACCATTTGTTTTTCTCTGGTTCCTCAAACTCTTCTACATATTGGGGGATTGTATTTAATCGTTTTATAACAATCTCTGGATTTGGCATTCCCATCT
>JACZVJ010000188.1 GCA_022572725.1 Nitrospinota bacterium
TTCACTGACTGCTGAAGAAAACCTCCGGGTCATTGGGAAATTGTACGGGCTGCAGTCTATTTCGAGCCGGATCGATGATGTGGTGAAAAAATTGGAGATGGAAGATATTCGCCATAAATTGACGCGGAAACTGTCTTCAGGCCAGATGACCCGTCTCACACTGGCGAAAGCGGTCATGACTGACCCCAAGGTGCTGTTCTTGGATGAACCCACCGCCAGTCTTGACCCGGATATCGCCAATAAGATCAAGGGATTCCTCAAGGAATACCGAAAAACGTCTGGGCTGAGCATGCTCTATACCTCTCATAATATGCGGGAAATGGAAGAAATGTCCGATCGGATGATTTTTCTTCAACGCGGGAAAATCGTCGCGCAGGGCACGACACAGGAAATTATCAGTCAATACGGTCAGCGGGATTTGGAAGAGGTATTCCTCAAAATTGTCAGAGAAGGGTAGAGTGTGAGACTACCAATAGAAAAGCGCCGTGGTACGCTTGGTCCAGCCATGAAAAGTGGTGACTCGTTTGAATTTCCCGTCAAGGGCTAGAAGCCAGAAGCCATGAACATCGGACGCATCAATGCTATCCTGACTCGCCACCTGTACCTCTATCGGAGAAGCTTTCCCCGGCTATTAGAAATTTTCTACTGGCCCCTCCTCGATTTGGTGGTGTGGGGATTTATCACTATGTACCTGGCGCAACAGGGGACTGCACTCCATGGAGCTGTGACGTTTTTCCTTGGAGCACTCATTCTTTGGGATATCCTTTTTCGGGCTCAGCAGAGTATTACGATCTCCTTTCTTGAAGAAATCTGGTCCCGAAACCTGATGAACTTGTTTGCCAGTCCACTCACGGCCGGGGAGTTTCTCGTTGCCACGATGGTGATGAGCGTCTTCAAAGTACTCGCGGTTATGGTGATCATGGTCGTTTCAGCCCTCGTGTTTTATTCCTACAATGTTTTTGTCATGGGGTTGTCTCTCATTCCCTTTGTCTTGAACCTTATCACGACCGGATGGATCATCGGTATCCTCACCACATCGATTATTATGCGATTCGGACAACAGGCCGAAGTGCTGGCTTGGGGAATGGTGTTTCTGTTTCAACCCATTTCCTGTGTGTTTTACCCACTGGAAGTTTTGCCGGGATGGCTCCAAGCGATTGCCTTGGTGAATCCGGCAGCCCATGTTTTTGAAGGAATGCGAGAGATCTTGCTTCAAGGTACCGTCTCAGCCGAACATCTAGGCTGGGCGACCGGCCTGAATGTCGCCTACCTGCTGCTCATGATTGCGATATATCAATACACCTTCGCCGTCTGCAAAGACCGTGGAATGCTTGTGAGAGTAGGTGAATAGATCCGGGATGTGGGTTAGCGGGCGGTTTTCGCTTTGATGCGGTCCAGCCTGGTACGGTCCAATACCACCCAAAGAGCTTTTTCCCTTGTCACCGTGACGGCACCAGGTTTTTGCCCCTTGGCCTTCCGCACGTATTTTTTGTGGGTGTAGATCACCTCTCCTTTTCCGCTCTTTTTGAGATCACTATAGAGAAGGGCAAGAACAGCCGCATCCTTCAGAGTCTCTGGAGGAGCAGCGAGCCCTTTGCCCAAATGGATCACAACGTGGGAACCGGAAGTTCCCCGTGCGTGAAGCCATAGGTCATCTGGGTTGGCAACATGGAAAGTGAGTTCGTCGTTATCACCTGCATTTTTTCCAACGAAAATGTCAAATCCCTCGGCTGAGACAAATCGTCGGTAGGGCTTGGAAGCAGTGAGAGTCTTTGTTCGCTTAGAAACAGACTGAGATGTCTGAGGATGCTGAAGGCTTCCTGCTTTAGAATTTGCAGGCATGTCCACCTCACCCTTTTCCATCGCCAGGAGGGTCTCTTCCAAGTCTCGGAGTTCTTTTTCAGCTTGTTCCAGCCTAGGCCGAATTTCACGCTCCGCTCCCAGATATTTCCGATATTTCCTGAAATAGTCTTTAAGGTTCCAGTGCGCATCCCTTGAGGGGTCGAGGGGAAGCGTTAATGGTGGAAGGCTCTCATCGAAGTAATCCACCACTGTGATCTCCGCTTGTCCCTTGGAAAGAGTGCCTAGATGGTTCTTTAACAACTCTCCATACCGACCGTATTCCCGAAACCGGTGGGCTTTTTCAAGATCCAACGACAGGGCGTCGATCCGGCGGCGAGTTTTCTTGACACCCTTGCGCAGTGTCCTGATTCGTTCTTGCTGCAGGTGTTGCCGGGCGTTGTCTTCTTCCTGGCCGAGGTACTTCTCTTCAAGGAACAGGGAAACGGGAAACCGCTCAAATCGACGCGCGGAAACAGATGAAGTCCTTGGGGATTCCTGCTTGGCCTCTGCTGAATGTGATTTCCCCTGCCGTGCGTGTTGTGTAGGCAGGGACCGTTGGGGGGGATGGTAGGGTTGACCAACCTTGACCGGTCCAGGCTTCAGAGATCGTAGGACGATGTGGTCCCCGTCCAGCAAAAACAGATTGGCCTGACGACCAGTCAACGCCGTGACCAAATACAAGGCGGTGTCGGGGCCTTGCACCTTCATCTTCACAATCCGGTCGTGAGGTATCTGTTCCACCTGTTCAATCCGATACCCTTGGATCGACGCTCGTAAAAACTGGCAAAACGGGGGCGGTTCGGGTGGGTTGGGAAGCCGCCGGCTCAGCAAATGTAGACGAGCGGTTTGGGCGTTTGCCGAAAGAAACAGGACGTAGGTTTGTCCGGGGGTCCTGACTTCGAGGGTGATCGCCTCAGGAAAGGGCTGGTGAACCTTCTGAATCCATCCCCCGGTGAGGACAGGCGTGATTTCACCGACGACCTCGGTGAATTCAGAAAGAGAAAGGGGCACGTGGTCTCCTTTTTCCAGCTATAGTGTTTTAACTATCAACTCCTACATCTCAAATCTCCCTCGCCCTTTTGGGGAGACCTGCCTGCGTGCCGAAGCGCTTTCAGCCTTCGTAGCCACTTCGGCGAAGAAGGCTCGGCAGAGGCGGGGGGTTGGGGTGAGGGGAGGCTCACCAGAAAATGAAAACACTATAGTGCTATTTATTGAGAATCACAGAAAACAGTGACAACACTGCCTAACCAACTACCAATGAGAGGTTATACTGAAGTTAGTTGAAATTTACGAGGGTGGTTCCGCTGTGGCACAGTCCACAGACATCTCACAGGAAGGAGCCATCGATGAAACAGGACACGCGACAACGCAAACACACGACGACCGTCTTGAAAGCCCTACGAGGCCAGGAGTGGTTGGCGGGACATGTCGTCCAGATTCTCGAGACCGGCAAGGAGAGCTTGGATCGCTTTCTTCTAGAATTGGGCGGCATGGTGGCCGAGACGATTATGTTACTGGAGCGCGAGGAACTGGCGGGCCCGGACTATTGCCCTAAGATCCCGGGGGTGTACAAATGGGCAGGCCAACCCGGCTCGGT
>JACZVJ010000011.1 GCA_022572725.1 Nitrospinota bacterium
GCGAAACCCGAGAGCCATGCCTTCCTCCTTTAAGATCTGAAATTCTTCCGGAAGGTAAAAGCGTGCGACGGGCGCATGCTTTGGGGTGGGGCGAAGGTACTGGCCAATTGTGAGAATGTCACATCCTACCGCTCGAAGGTCCCGCATCACCTGGCGGATCTCCTCTGGAGATTCTCCCAACCCGGCTATCAGGCCTGACTTGGTAGTCCCCCCTAAATGCTTGGCTCGTTCGAGGAGCTGGATCGACCAGCGATACTTCCCCTGAGGTCTAATCGACGGAAACAAGCGAGGGACGGTTTCAATATTATGATTCAGAATGTCCGGGTGCTCGGCCATTACCTCGGCCAAAGCCGATTCCTTTCCCTGAAAATCCGGTATGAGAACTTCCACGGCACAGGTAGGAATCTTTTTGCGGACTTGCCGAATCGTCTCAGCAAAAATGGAAGCGCCGCCATCCGGCAGTTCATCCCGATTCACGGAGGTAATCACGGCATGACGAAGGCCCAATGCTTGAATGGCCTCCGCGACTCGCATGGGCTCTTCCAGGTCCAGTCCGATTGGACGGCCGGTTGTGACCGCACAGTAGTGACAGCTACGCGTGCAAATGTCCCCCAAAATCAAAAAGGTTGCGGTGCGATTATTCCAGCATTCCCATACATTCGGACAGCGCGCCTCTTCGCAGATTGTGTGGAGGCCGCGTTCCGTCATGATTCGTCGAATCTCCTGATAGTCTGGGCCTTGGTGAATTTTGACCTTGAACCACGGGGGAAGTCGTCCATTGGTGGCCGGCTTCTTTTCTACCTTGGGTGAATGACGGAGCTCATTGATTGCGACAAAGGTCATGGACTCACTCTCAACTACAATAATTGTGTTGTTCGGATTCCCTTTTCACGATTGGTTCACACGTTCGCATGGCTGGCTGCACGGATTTGCTGTTGATGGGCGGCAATAGCCTCCTTCACCGATCCGATCCCTTCTCCCCTCAGGGCCACGGTGGCCACGACCTGCGAAACCCAACCTTGCAAATCACGGATCGTGGTATCCGCCCCTTCCCGATCAGCCTTGTTCACCACAACGAGGTGTGCAACCTCAAGCAATCCGGCTTTCATCGCTTGCACCTCATCGCCGAGGCCCGGAGCCACGACAGCCACAACCGTCTGAGCGACCGTGGTGATCTCTCCTTCCTCCTGGCCGACGCCCACTGTTTCGATCAACACCACGTCATACCCGGCAGCTTCGAGAACCCGAATGGCGGAACTCGTGGCCTGGGATAGTCCGCCTCGGTGGCCTCGGGTTGCCAAACTCCGGATGTAAACTTCTTCGTCCAGCGAATGACTCTGCATTCGAATGCGATCGCCCAGAATAGCCCCCCCTGTCAATGGGCTGCTGGTATCGATGGCCAGGATACCAACCTTCTTGCCTTCTGCTCGGTACGCTGCCGCGAGTCGATCAACGAGCGTGCTTTTCCCAACTCCAGGATAGCCGGTGATTCCAATGGTTTCCGTTTGCCCAGTTGATGGCCCGAGGTTTTCTAGGATTGCCCCTGCTTCGAGATCCCCTGATTCCACCATGCTGATCAAGCGCGATATGGCACGAATGTCCCCGCTTTTAACCTGATTGATCATCATGCTGGTGTCCACGACCCCATTCCCTTTTTGAGGTGCTTGCACCATCATCCCAGGGTAGGATCCCTTGCTCAGTGTCATCCTGTCAATTGTGGGGCAAGGTCGTTCCGAAGAGCTAAGACTTGGAAAAGCTTTGAAGAAATTGTACGGCCGAGTTCCTCTGCGATTTTTTGAGCTGCTGTCACGACCTTCCTTTCATCCACACTCACCAGTGCCCCTGAGGCTTTGAACGCAGAGGCCAGATCTTCCGTTGCCACATTGCCTGATGCACCAGGAGCATAGGGGCATCCGCCGAGGCCACCGGCGCTGCCATCAAAGGCGGTGATCCCATATTGTTCCCAGGCGTTTAGGGCGTTCGCCACGGCCAGCCCATAAGTGTCATGCAGGTGGAGAGCTACCCGTTGAGGAGAGAGGTACGAACATACCTTATCCAACAGGGGACGGAAATCCCGCGGCGAGGCTTTTCCCAGTGTTTCCCCCAGTGCAATTTCCTCGACCCCGATGTCGAGAAGCTGGCGCATGACCCCCATCACGTTGGCCGGATGAATTGGACCTTCGTAGGGACAAAACACCACGGTGGAAATGTAGCCGCGAACCTGCAGCCCTGCCTCCCTGGCCCTTGACACCACCGGGCGAAGACGAGCAATGGACTGGGTGATGGTAGCGTGGATATTGTGGAGATTAAAGGTATTGGAAGCTGCCGTAAAAACCGCAATCTTCTGGACTCCCGCCTCGAGGGCTCGGTCCAATCCTCGTTCGTTGGGTACTAAAGCCGAATAGGTGACCCCTTCCATCCGTGTGAGTTGGCGGAATACCTCATCCGACCCACTCATTTGGGGCACGGCATTTGTGGAGACGAAGGCACCGGCTTCGATTTCAGAAACTCCCGATGCCGAGAGGGCATTGATGAATTCGACCCTGGTTTTCAGGGACAGGGAACAAGGCTCATTTTGGAGTCCATCTCGTGGGCCTACTTCGATGATCCGAATTGGGCGCGCCTCTTCTGTTGGTTTACTTGTGAGTGTCATCCACTCGCTCCGATTTGGGAGGATTCTTTCACCCAGGTCGGTCGCCGTTTTTCCACGAAGGCCTGGAGCCCTTCCTGCGCCTCAGGTGTCCCACGGATTCGAGCGTTGGTTTGGGCACAGAAAGACCAGCGATCCTGATCCGGAAGTGTGAGAAGTCGGCGCAACAGGAATTTCGTTTCTCGCACGGCCTGTGGACCGACTTGGAGGAATTGGTTGCTAAGGATCTGGATGTGGGAGTCCAGCTCTTCGGCTGGAACCACCTCATGCACGAGCCCCATCGTTTGAGCCATACGCGCCGAGAAGGGCTCACCGGTCAGGCTGTAGCGGCTGGTCCAAGAAAACCCGAGCTTCCGAAGCAAATAGGGTGCGATCACTGCCGGGACCAACCCGACTCGCACTTCCCGTAAAGCAAACTGGGCCTCCTCTGAGGCCACCACGACATCGCAGGATGCGACGATTCCTACCCCGCCACCAAAGGCACTTCCATGCACCCGCCCGACAACCGGACAGGGGCATTTGTCAATGGCTTGGTACATCTGGGTCAGGTGCTCGGCTTCCTGAAGCCACTGGGCTTGGTTTTTTCCGTCGGTGCTCGCCACCCACCGCAGGTCCAACCCGGCACAAAATATGGGCCCGGCTCCGGCAATCACGATGGCGCGGACATTTTGGTCTTGCCCCAGTTCCTGAAACACTGAACACAGCTCTACCACCATTTGGGAATTAAAGGCATTGCGGACTTCTGGCCGATTCAGGGTGACCTGGACGATTCCATTGTGGGGCTCAACTTTTATCAGTTCGTACTTTCGCATGGCTTCACCACCGGAAAATTGGAAGGCGGGCCTCCCCGCGCATGGGTTTATAGGCCACATCCAAGCAGAACCCGAGAACTTTGCGCGTTTCGGCCGGATCCAGGATTCCGTCATCCCATAGATGGGCTGTGGAGTAATACGCGCTGCTCTCCTGCTCGTATTGCGCTAATGTGGACTCGGTCTGCTTGTGCACCTCTTCTGCGGAAAGAGTCCGCCCTTGCTTGGCCAGTTGTTCCTGTTTGACGGAAACCAAAACCTGCGCAGCCTGCTGCCCACCCATGACGGAGGTCCGGGCATTGGGCCAGGTGAACAAGAAACGAGGATTGTAGCCCCGGCCGCACATGGCATAATTTCCTGCTCCGTGCGAGGCCCCAATGATGAGCGTGAATTTGGGAACTCTTGCCGTGGCGACCGTTTGGACCATTTTGGATCCAGCCTTAATGATGCCCTGTTCTTCATGTTTTTTCCCGACCATAAATCCAGGGATGTTTTGTAGGAAAATGAGCGGGATGCGACGCTGAGAACACATTTGCACAAAGTGCGCACCTTTAAGCGCCGACTCGGAGAACAGCACTCCATTGTTGGCCACAATCCCCACCGAGTGTCCCATCCAACGGGCAAAACCGCAGACCAATGTCGTCCCGTACCGAGCCTTGAACTCCTGGAAACGGCTTCCATCCACCAGACGGGCAATGATTTCTCGCACTTCAAAGGGTTGTCGGGCTGAACTCGGAATGAGGCTGTAGAGGTCAGTGGCTGGGTACAGGGGATCTTCTGTTTTACCATCTCGAGTAGGGACCTGGAAGGGCTTTCCCAAGTTCGAGACCAACGTTCGACACAGTTCCAAAGCCTCCTGGTCATTCTCGGCAAGGTAGTCACTCACCCCTGACACCCTGGTATGAAGATCGGCTCCGCCGAGTGCTTCGGCGGTGACGTTTTCCCCTGTGGCGGCTTTGACCAGGGGGGGACCAGCGAGGTAGATCGTGCCGGTGCCTTTCACGATGATGTTCTCATCGCACATGGCCGGCACATACGCTCCACCAGCCGTGCACATTCCCATCACGACCGCGATTTGGGGAATGCCTAAAGCGGACATGCGAGCCTGGTTGTAAAAGATCCGGCCAAAGTCATCTTTGTCGGCGAAGACTTCCGCCTGCTTAGGCAGAAAGATTCCCCCGGAGTCCACCAAATAAATGGCCGGAAGCCCGTTCTGAAGGGCTATGTCCTGGGCACGCAGGTGCTTCTTGATGGTCAGCGGAAAGTAGGTACCCCCCTTGACGGTGGCGTCGTTGGCTACGATCACGCAGGGGCGGCCGGATATAAACCCGATGCCGGTCACGAGTCCGGCGGCGGGGACCTGGCTGTCATACAAATCCCAGGCTGCCAATGGACTCAAATCCAGCCAAAACGATCCTGGATCAAGAAGAGCGGCTATCCGTTCCTGAGCGAGCAGCTTGCCCCGCTTTCGGTGGAGAGCGACGGCAGCCGAAGAGCCCCCGCTGTGGACCTGTTTTATGCGATCCCTCAGTTCGGACACGAGCCCTTCGTTGCGAACCCGATTTCCTTTGTGCTGCTCGGAGCTTAAATTCAACGAGGAGGTGAAGACGGTCATGGGGTTTTTACCTTTTTCGGTTTGCAGCGTCATTCAAAGTGGTTAACTGTTGGGAGAACTCCAGGCCCTATCATTTTGCCCCGACACCTACTTCGAATGGTTTCCTAATCTGAATCATCTTTTAAACTTTCAAGGTTTTCTAATTCCTGTTTCCCTTCCTCCGTCAAAATATATCTTTCCTTTGATTGATCATCTTTAACATGTTTAACATGACCAGACGGTATCAAATCCGTCTCCATGTCTATAGCCAATTGAGGACCAGGGCCTTTATTATCAAATTCCTCCCATTCCTTGTTACTGCATGAACCACCCTTTTCTTGGAAAAATCTCAGGATCTTCATCCTTCTCCGAGTTTGCTGATCTAATGTCACTTTAGACTCCTTTTGTTAGCCGATTAATTCTGCAATTCCCAATTTAGGAGACTACCCTACTCCCGCACTCAACGACAGTCGGCTATCATCCTCGAGGCTATTGACGAACTCGACGATTTCTTTCATGGGCGTCCCCGGTGGGAACAGGCCCCGTACACCTGCGGTGATCAGTTGCGGAACGTCTTCATTGGGGATCACTCCGCCCCCGAACACCACAATGTCGTCAGCGCCTTTCTCCTTCAGCAATTCCAGCACGCGGGGAAGCAGGTAATTGTGGGCGCCGGAATGGACGCTCAGGCCGATGGCTCTGACATCCTCTTGAATAGCCGTGTTGACGACCTGCTCAGGGGTTTGGTGTAAGCCAGTGTAAATCACCTCCATGCCCGCGTCCCGCAGCGCACGAGCAACCAGCTTGACACCACGGTCATGACCATCCAGCCCGACCTTCCCAACCAACACTCGAATCGGAGGCTTACAGGACCCTGTATCTTTTCCTTTGATCATGCTGTCGCTTCCAAGAAATATTTGCCCTCGATGTCCTTTTTGACCCGTCCCATCTGAATTTTGGGATCGTGCTCAAACACCATCAACCATCCTTCTTCATAAGCCCGGTCTAGCACCCACCGTTTCGTCTCCAGCGTCTGTAGTGGGAACAAGTCATATCCCATGATGTATGGGAGAGGCAGGTGTGACACGGTTGGAATGAGGTCGCCCAAGAAAAAGGCTGCCTTCCCTTCGGATTCTAGCTTGACTCCCTGGTGATGTTCCGTGTGTCCTGAGGTGACGGCAACCGAGAGGCCCGGGAGCAGTTCGGTATCTCCGTCCAGGAATTCCCACTGATTCGAGTGCATGATGGGGGTAAAATTCTCACGACGATAACTGGCCTTGGTCCGTTCGTTGGCTCGGACGGCATCTTCATATTCGCCACGCTGGACGAAATACTTGGCCTTGGGGAAAGTGGACACAGTTTGACCTTTCTCATCCAGCGTAGTGTTGCCCCCGGAATGGTCGAAGTGAAGGTGGGTATTGATCACGAAATCAATATCCCGAGCGGAGAGGCCTAACTGTCCCAGAGAATCCAGTAATGTCGGCGTGCGCTCAACGGCAAGCATGTTTTTGAATTTCTCATCGATTTTAGAGCCAAGACCCGTGTCGACCAGAATGTTTTTTCCATGGGCGCGGATGAGGAGGCATGTGATACTCAATTCAATTCGATTCTGGTCGTCGGCGGGGCAACATCGTTCCCATAACACGCGTGGGACGACCCCGAACATGGCCCCGCCATCCAGCCGAAACCGTCCGGCTGTTATTGGAAAGATGTCAAACTGGCCAAGTTTCATGTATTAACCTTCTCTTGTCCCATTATTCGAGTGTTCTCAAGAATCTAGAGAACAACCGGCTCCTGATAAGTGCCGAATACTTTTTGCAGCACGGAACAGATTTCGCCAAGGGTTACGTTGGCCTTTACCGCGTCAATCAAGTAGGGCATCATATTTTCGCTGGAGGATGCAGCCTTCTGGATGGCATGGAGGCTGGCTTCAACTTTTTTGGAGTCCCGACGTTTCCGGAGGTCCGACAATCGGCTGACCTGGTCTCTTTCGACTTCCTGGGTAATTTTGAGGATGGGAATTTGTTGGGAGTCCTCCTCAACGTTTTCATTGACCCCGATGATAACCCGTTCCTTTCGCTCCACCTCCTGCTGGTAGGCCATGGAGGCATTCAGGATTTCCCTTTGTGGGAATCCCTGTTCAATGGCTTTCAGCATCCCACCCATTTTGTCCAGTTTTCTGAAATATTCCTGAGCCCCTTCTTCCATCCGGGTAGTCAGGGATTCCAGGAAGAAGGAGCCCCCAAGTGGGTCTACCGTATTGGTGATTTCGCTTTCCCCGGCGATGATCTGTTGTGTTCGCAACGCCAGCGTCACGGCTTCTTGTGTTGGGAGGGCGAGGGTTTCGTCCATGGAGTTCGTATGCAGGGATTGCGTGCCTCCTAGCACGGCTGCGAGGGCCTGAAGAGTCGTGCGGACCACATTATTCATCGGCTGCTGCGCCGTGAGAGAACACCCAGCGGTCTGGGCATGGCAACGCAGTTGAAGTGATCGGGGATTTTGGGGGTGATAACGCTTTTGCATTTCCCGTGCCCACAACCGTCTGGCTGCTCGGAACTTGGCGATCTCTTCGAAGAAGTCATTATGGGCATTAAAGAAGAAGGAAAGCTGGGGGGCAAAAGCGTCGACCTCGAGTCCGGCTTTGACTGCCGCTTCCACATAGGTCAGTCCGTTATACAGGGTAAAGGCCAACTCTTGCACGGCAGACGATCCGGCTTCGCGAATGTGGTACCCGCTGATGCTGATGGGGTGCCATTTAGGAACCTGTTCACTGGAAAAAGCGATGGTATCGACAATCAATCTGAGATGTGGTTCCGGCGGGAAGAGCCACTCCTTTTGTGCAATGTATTCTTTGAGGATGTCGTTCTGAAGAGTGCCTCCGAGTTGGTTAACGGAAATTCCACGCCGCTCCGCCACCGCCAGATACATCGCAAAGAGAATGGCGGCAGGGCCATTGATTGTCATGGAGGTGGTCACTTGATCGAGGGGGATATCCTCGAAGAGGCGCTCCATGTCTTCGAGAGAGGAAATCGCCACTCCGCAATAACCAACCTCCCCGCGGGCCCGTGGATCGTCGGAATCCAGCCCCATCAAGGTCGGCATATCAAAGGCGACGCTGAGGCCGGTCTGGCCTTGGCTCAACAGGTACTTGAACCGAGTGTTTGTGTCGGAGGCTGAACCGAATCCCGCGAACTGGCGCATGGTCCACAGCCGACCCCGGTACATGGTGGGATGAATTCCACGGGTGTAAGGGAATTCGCCTGGAGCGCCGAGGTCGCGTTCGGGCTCCCAGTCCTTGAGGTCATCCTTTGTGTAGAAGCTCGCAATCGGTAAGCCCGATAATGAGACGAAGCGGTCTTTTCGCTCACGAGCCTGCTGCATTACTGGACCTCGTATTCGGATGTCCGATGTTGTTCAGCCGGAAACGGGGGGAGCATCACCACTTTATTAATTCTCGTAGACGTAAAACCCTCTTCCCGTTTTCCGTCCCAACCATCCGGCCTCTACGTATTTTCGAAGCAGGGGACAGGGCCGAAACTTTTGATCTCCTAAATCCCGATGAAGGATCTCGCAGATGGAGAGAACTGTGTCGAGTCCGATTCGGTCTGCGAGGGCCAATGGGCCCATTGGGTGGTTTGTCCCATACACCATGGCCTGGTCAATGGATTCGGCGGTGGCGACTCCCTCGGCCAAGGCAAACACAGCTTCATTGACCATGGGCATCAGGATTCTGTTCACGATAAACCCGGGGGAATCTTTGGACTCTACGGGGATCTTCCCCATTCGGTTGGCAAGGCCCATGAGCAGTTCCATCGTTTCATCAGAGGTCAGCAACCCGCGAGTCACCTCCACCAATCTCATGACTGGCACAGGATTCATAAAATGCATTCCCGCCACCAGTTCACCGCGACCCGCCGCTGTGCCTAATTTTGTGATGGAGATTGATGAAGTATTGCTGGCCAAGACAACATCGGGTTTGCAGATCCTGCCGAATTCTTCAAAGAGCCGTAACTTGAGATCAACCTGTTCCGACACCGCTTCTATGACCAGGTGAACCTCTGCCATCTCATCGAGAGATTTGGTCGTCTGAATTCGGTTAACGGCTCTTTTAGCCTCGAGTTCGCTGCAACTTCCCTCTTCAACCTGTTTCTGGAAGCCCTTTTTAATTCGTGCCAGTGCCTTGTCCAGTATGGCTGGTGTGATGTCGTAGAGCAGCACATCCCAGCCGGCCTTGGCCGACACTAACGCGATGCCGGCTCCCATCTGGCCGGCTCCGACGATTCCTATCCGTTGAATGTCTTGAGGTTGCAAGGGAACCCTCGCCAATGACGTCTACTCGAATATTGATTGATTCTTTTTGGGACTTGACCTGAATCTGCTATTGATCAAGATGCAGGATCCATTCGCTCAATCATGACGGCCAAGCCCTCACCACCGCCGATGCAGAGGCTTGCGATCCCCAAACGACCCCCATTAGCTTCGAGCGCATACAATAGTGTCGTTAAGATCCTTGCGCCGGTCGCCCCAATGGGATGACCAAGGGCCACGGCACCCCCATTGATATTGACCTTTTCCGGGTCCAGGCCTAACTCGCGATTGATGGCCAGCGCCACTGAGCTGAAGGCTTCATTGATTTCAAACAGATTAATCTGGTCGATGGTATGACCGGTTCGCTTGAGAAGATTACGAATGGCGTGAACCGGTGCCATGGTGAACCACTCTGGGGCCAACGCGGCACCCGCAGAACCGACGATTCGGGCACGGGGTGTCATCCCGTGAACAATCGCCTCTTTCTCTTCCATGATTATCAGGGCAGCGGCGCCATCATTACACGTTGGTGAATTGCCGACTGTGAGGACACCGTCATCCTGGAAGGCGGGCTTCAGTCTTCCCATTTTCCCGAGGTCCACCCGATTGGGTTCTTCATCCTCGGCCACGGTGAGTGGAGCACCCTTTTTTTGGGGCACCTCAACTGGAACGATCTCCTGTTTGAAAGCACCCGAGGCAATCGCCGCTCGTGCCCGGCGATAACTCTCCAGGGCAAAGTCGTCCACTTCAGCGCGGGTTAACTGGTACTTGTTTGCGCAGAGTTCTCCGCCATGTCCCATGTGAAAATCGTTGTACACGTCCCACAATCCATCCTTTATCAGGCTGTCGATGAGTTCTCCATGGCCCAAGTGGTATCCCTCCCGTGCTCGCGGGAGAAGGTAGGGTGCGCCGGTCATGCTTTCCATTCCACCGGCCACCAAAGTTCGGGCCTCCCCCAGCCGAATGGATTGTGTGGCCATAATCACTGTTTGCAAGCTGGACCCACACACCTTGTTGACCGTGGTAGCTCCCACGGAGTTTGGAATGCCTGCGCCTAGAGAGGCTTGACGGGCAGGTGCCTGGCCCAAACCGGCCGTGTACACGCAGCCCATAAAGACCTCTTCGACTTGGTCCCCTCGCAGACCGATTCGTCGTAGGGCCTCAGCGATGGCCAAACTCCCAAGTTTTGTGGCGGGGATGGAACTGAATGCCCCATTAAAGCTTCCCATCGGAGTCCGCACCGCGCTTACAATGACCGGGTTTCGAGGGTTGCTCATTGGGATTTCTCCCAATCCTCTTGTTCAAGCACCGCTTTCACCTTGTGCATAAAATTATCTGCCGTGGCACCATCGATGACCCGATGGTCGAAGGACAGACTCAAATAGCTCATCGGTCGAATGGCAATGGCGTCGTTGATGACCACCGGCCGTTTTTGAATAGCCCCGACCCCAAGAATAGCAATCTGAGGTTGGTTGATGATGGGAGTGCTGAAGAGGCTTCCCATTCCGCCATGGTTGGTGATGGTAAACGTCCCTCCCTGCACTTCCTCCGGGCTGAGCTGCTTGGACCGGGCTCGTTGAGCAAGGTCGGCCACTTCTTTCCCTAATTGGGCGAGTTCCTTTTTATCCGCATTCCGTATCACCGGCACCAGCAGGCCGTCCTCAAGAGCCACGGCAACGCTGATGTTGATGTCATGCTTGATGACAATTCCCCCATCGCTCCAGGAAGAGTTAAGAATGGGGAACTGCTTAATGGCGTGCGTGACGGCGCGAATGACAAACGACAGGGAGGTGAGGTTCCGCCCTTTGCGAACTTTTTCCACCGCGGAGAAGTCGACTTCAAAAAATGTCCCCACATGGGCTGAGGTATTCCGGCTGTTCACCATTCGTTCGGCAATAGTTCGCCGCATGGATGTCAAGGGAAGGATCTCCTCGGCTGAGCCAACCGTTTGAACGGGCGAAGGGGTTTGGGTGGTTTCAGGGCTGACCCCTTTACTGTTTCCATTTTTTTCGCTGAAGGCGAGGACATCCTTTTTGGTCACTCGACCACCTGCACCTGTCCCGACTACTTGGGAAAGGTCCACACTTCGCTCCTTGGCTAACTGCCTGACAGCGGGGGAATAATAATCTGATGCTTCCTCGGTAGCTTCGGCGACTTTGGCCGGTGATTCTTTCACTCCGTTTGCCGGGGCCGAAGGTCCATTTCCGGTTTCCGTTCCCAAGCGGGCGAGTAAGGTTCCAACCGGGACGGTTTCCCCTTCCTGAATCAAGACTTCTGTGAGGGGACCGGAAGCTGGGGAGGGAACTTCAAGGGAAACCTTATCGGATTCTACTTCTAACAAGCCTTGATCTTTTTCAACGTACTGCCCGGCCGGGATCAGCCATCTTATAACTGTTCCTTCGGCAATGCTTTCACCAAGTTGGGGCATGATTATGTCAATGGCCACAACGTCCTCCTCTTTTTATTAGTAAGCGGCCAATTGGCGAGCCGCGGTGAGTACATCATCGACCTTGGGCAGAAAGAACTCCTCCAGGGGAGGGCTGTAAGGAACGGGGGTGTCGGGGGCAGCGATTCTTATGATCGGCCCGTCCAGGGAACCGAAACAGTATTCGGCCAAAAGAGCCGAGATTTCCGCCCCTATTCCTCCCGTCTTCGTATCTTCGTGAAGCACGATGGCCTTGCTGGTTTTTCGAACTGACTCCAGGATCATTTCCGTGTCCAGAGGGAGAAGAGTCCGAAGGTCAACCACCTCCAAGTCAATCCCCTCCTTCTCCAATAACTCTGCTGCCTCCAGGGCGAGTGGAACCATGGCTCCGTAGGTAATCAAGGAAATATCACTGCCAACCCGTTTGACCTCTGCCTTTCCAATGGGAACGATGTAGTCTTCCGAAGGAAGAACCTCTTTCATCCGCCGGTACAAAAACTTGTGCTCTAAATAAATAACCGGGTTGTTGTCCCGGATGGATGCCTTGAGAAGACCCTTGGCATCGTAAGCAGTTGAAGGGGCCACAATCTTCAGGCCTGGGGTATGGAAAAACCAGGCCTCCGGGCAAGCGGAGTGAAAGGGACCGCCGTGGACTCCGCCCCCATAGGGAGCTCGAATGACCAACGGGACCGCCGCACCCCACCGATAATGGTTCTTGGCGGCCATCTCGGTAATTTGGTCGAAGGCGCAGGAAATGAAATCGGCAAACTGCATTTCCACGACGGGCCGCATCCCCATCATGGCAGCTCCAATAGCAGCACCCACGAATCCGGACTCCGACAATGGGGTATCGAGGACGCGCCACGCACCATATTTTTTTTGGAACCCCGCCGTGACACGGAAGGCGCCTCCATAAGGCCCAATGTCTTCTCCTAACAAAAAGACTTGTTCATCTCGGGTCATTTCCTCATCCAGTGCTTCTGAGATCGCCTCGAGGTAGGTGACTTCATGTTGGGTGGTTGCGAGTGTCATGCCTGTACCTCCACGGGATTTTCTGCGTAGACGCCCTCGAGAGCTTCCGAACCCTCGGGCATAGGGCTTTTTTCGGCAAAATCCACGGCCTTCTGAATCTCTTTGTCTACACGCTCTTGGACTAGGTGAAGAGCTCCCTCATCAGCATACTTCAGCTCTTTCAGCATCCGTTCAGCCTTGAGAATGGGATCCTTCTCCTTCCACTCTTCCAGCAGTTCTCGTGGAACGTACTTGGCCGAGTCGTGCTCGGAGTGACCGTGCACTCGCATGGTTTTGCATTCAATAAACGTCGGCCCCTCCCCATTCCTAGCCCGTTGAATAGCCCGTTGGGCCGTGACATACACTTGAGCGACGTCGTTCCCATCAACGATTTCGCCCGGGATGGCGTACGCTTTGGCTCGATCGACGACGTCTGCAATGGCCATCTGGTTTTCAAGGGGAGTGGAATAGGCGTATTGGTTGTTGCAGCAGAAAAATACAACCGGCAGTTTCCACACCGAGGCTTGGTTCAAGGCTTCGTGGAAATCGCCTCGGCTGGTTCCGCCATCCCCGACATTGGTCGCAACGACACGGGACTCTCCTCGGATTTTAAAGGCCAGGGCAGCACCTGTTGCAACCGGGAGGTTGTCGGCTAAATGACTCACAAACGCGAAAATCCCCCGTTTGAGGTCGCCGAGGTGGACGTTACCGTCCTTTCCTTTGGTGGGCCCTGTCCGCTTTCCGAGGTATTGCGCCACCATCTCTCCCGGGGTGATCCCTCGGACCAGATATGCCCCCATATCACGATGGAACGGCGCAATGATGTCATCTGTTTGAAGGGCGTAGGCATACCCCACAGAAATGGCTTCCATGCCGTAACTGGTATAGACGCCCCCTACGATCTTCCCCTGACGATAGAGCGCGGTGATTCGTTCTTCCAATGTTCGGGTCAGCAGTAAATAGTAATAGAGTTGTAGAAATTCTGATCTGGGAATATCCACCATGAGGGCCCCTCCTTCTTCATAGTCTGTGTCCGTATTAAAAGTCTGAATCGCTCGTTTAGGAATGGTTCTTGGAAATCAACCTGGGGGTTTGTCCAATTGCGTGCAAATCTCTTTTGTTTTTTCTCTTTCGTTTCATTTGCTTAGGAGGCCAAAAGCCCCGGATCATCCCCCATCCTTTTCGGCTGTTCTTCCTTAAAACAGAGGTCTCGGTATGGGTTTAATGCGTCTGCTAATCGATTCTTTAACTCCAGTCGCTTGGGCTTCCCCGTGGTCGTGTAGGGCACATCCTCTCCGAACAGCACGATTTTCGGGCATTTGGCAAAGGGTAATCGCCTCCGGCAAAAATCTATGATGGCGGATTGAGGCGGGGGCGGTTCACCATTGTGGAGGACCACATAGGCCGCAATTTCCTCTCCGTAGTAACGGTTTTCAAAGGGGACGGCCATGGCAAACTTGATTGATGGATGTCCTCTGAGGACCTCGTCAATTTCCAATGGTGAAATATTGATACCTCCTCGGATAATGAGCTCCTTCAATCTCCCTGAGATGAAAAAGAAAGGGCGTCCCTGGTCATCCCGCACAAAAAATCCCTCGTCCCCTGAACGGAACCACCCCCATTGAAAGGCAGCTTCGTTCACTTCCGGCCGTTTTAAATAGCCGGAGCACACTGTTTGTCCTCTAATACAAATTTCCCCTTTCGCCATTTCCGGGAGAGGCTGACCCTGGTCATCCAGGATGGCCATTTCGTTGTGACGGATCGGCACGCCAATGGAGGGATATTCATATCTGGTCAACCAATAACGGTGTTCTTTGTCCGGGAGATCAATTGGCAAAAAGCAGGAATAACAGGTCGTTTCTGAGAGTCCGTATCCATGGCGAATGGGTACGTGGAATTGATCCTCAAAACGGGAGGCCGTCTCCTTCAATAATGGGCCGGCGCCGCAAATCACGCCACGGAATCGGTCTAGGCTATAGTGGGAGATATCCTCCGGTGCTTCTAGCAGGAACTCCAAAAGGGTAGGGACGACGCTGACGCATGCCACTTGTTCATCTTGGACCCGACGCCAGAAGGTAGCGGTCTTGAATTTCTTGTTCAGGACAGCTTTGCCTTGGAAATAAAAGGGGGTGACCAAGGTCACCACGATCCCGTTGACGTGATGGATGGGGAGGACACACATGACACAATCGCCTCTTTCAAATTGGTGCCATGAGGTAATGGCATCCGCATCTACCAAGAGGTTTTCTGCTTTCAACACCACTCCTTTAGGAGGTCCGGTGGTTCCAGAGGTGTACACAATCAAGGCCTCGTCCTCTAAGGCTCCTTCTAGGGAGAGCGAGGCGGGCTCTGCCCTGTGAAGTGCCTCTTTAAAAGAGCCGTGGGCTGAGGTGTCACCAACCTTGACCACTTTTCGGAGGTGAGGAAGATTGTTGATCACTTGTTGAATTTCCTCGTAGGCGTCTTCCCAGCAGAACAGCACGGAAGCCTCAGAGTGCTCGAGAATGTATCGTTTTTTATCCGGTAATTCGGTGAGATTAATAGGGACCACAGCAGCGCCTACGCTCCAGGCGGCAAAATAAATCAGGACTGTCTGGTCATGATTGAACAGGACCGTTGCGATACGATCGCCTCTCCTTATCCCCAGGCGATCCCGGAGAACGGTAACCGTTCGTCTCACTGCCTCTCCAAATTCCGCGTAAGTGTAGATACGATGCTGGGCGTGGTCGTCATCGTAATAGCTCAGAAAGGTTTGCCCCGATAGGTGTGGATCTTGGGTCCTTTCATGAAGCAGTTGAGCAAAGGACGTGAAGGGAAGTTGGAACGGTGTCCCATTCATCTGATGGGCTTGAAGAATGTTTTCACATGCTTGGATGGAGGCGGCCATGTGACTCACTCAAAAATTTTTAAATCCGAAGGTTTGTCCAGCGATGTTAAAGACAACTCACTTAAATCAACCACGTTAGACCACCCCCGCCTGGTGAGGCGTAGACCGTTGTTTCTCAAGACCCATCCAGAACCCTTCAAGGTAGTCCAGAACCATCGTGACCCCCTGGTGAAAATCTTGACCCTCCTCAGGCGACAAGTTCTTTGATCCCGTTGCTTGTTCTTCCATCGCAGCTACAGCCTTTTCCATAGCCTCTTCATGGGTACTCTCTAGCTCTCGGTGAAAGGTGAAGTAGGTGGTATCCATGTTGGGGTGGCTCGACTGTTGAAGAGCAACCAACCCGGGGATGAGGTGATCCCACATGGTGATAGCCATATTTTCCAGGCCGAAAGAAGCGCCAAGTGCCTGGGCATGATTCCCGCTCCCATAGAGGGCCTCCATCCCATCGATATAGGCCTTCGTGGACGGCATCATGGGTTGGGTAAGGGCCTGATGGATGTCTATGCCAATTGATCGAAGGAACTTTCGATAGAGGAGTTCATGCCGATGGTGTGGGCTGCCTTCCCCGAGTTCCGAGTACAGCACTCGGGTCAACTCGTCGGCGATCAATTCATCTTCGGTATTGACTAACTGGGAGACGAGGATCTTGGGGAAGAATCGGGTGAAGTTGTAAAATTCTATAGCGAAATGGCGGAGTTCCGGATCCGACACATCACCGGTTCGAAACCAGTCGAGATAAGGGTTGTGAATCGCACTGTGGCCCAGAACGACGTCTCGCATTTGATGGTAGAACCTAGACATGGTCTTGTTCCCCCCTGTGGTTAGCCTTTCTCCTGCAAGTCCTTTTCATGCCCCTCCAACCCTCTTTTGCAATAATAATTATTTTTTATCATAAACCTGTTTTAAGCCCAAGTTCAATCCTAATGTGAGTAAACAAAATTTTCTACACCCTAAAAATCCTATCAATTTAGCTAATTTTTGTACGATAAGTAATTATAGATGTTTATTTTACAATTATTCTATGTTATTATTTGTCGTTGAATCAGGAAAAGATCTTAAGGGCTTGTGAGTCAAGTCCGGTTGAAGTGCTGTAGAGTGGCGAGGCAGGGAGCCGGGCGAGTGGTGAAAGAGAAGGTCGCCTGCAGAGTTGGCGGAACGGACTAATGGAACGGTCTTCAAGAGGAGGGAAGAACATGGAAGGAGCAGTTGGGATTGATCATATTACACTTTGCGTTCCTGACCTTCAGGCTGCTGAATACCTCTTCACAAAAATTCTGGGGTTTCACGCCATCTGGTCGGCACAGGATGTCGGAACGGATAAATCAAGCATGGACACCATCGTTGTGCAGCGTGGGAACGTCAAGGTTGCCCTCATGCAGGGACGAGACAAGCAAGAAAAATCCCAGATCACCGACTTTGTTGAACGATATGGGCCCGGCATTCAACATGTTGCCATAGAGGTTGATGACATCGAAGCGGTTTGTAAGGAATGGGAAGGGCGGGGGGTGAAGTTCTCTGGCCCCCTTAAGGAAGGGCGGGATGGGTTTGGCCCATTGAAACAACGGTTTACCTTTCCCTTATTTCCAGGAAGTGGGGTATTTTTCGAACTGACCCAGCGACAACATGGGGAGGAGAAATCCAAGACCTTTGTCCGGGAAATTGTAGAATCGCTTTATAAGGATATCGAACGCGACCAAGATCTGGGAGTTGATAAGACGATCATCGACTATGCTCAGGTCCCTGGAGAATCCCATTCGTAATTGAATGTGACACCCACCACCAAGGGGGAACTTCAATGTACCTGGTCAAAAAAGGAAACCCTCCGAACCAAGCCCATGTAGGCATTCCACCGGACCTGCATGAAGAGGAGCATGGGCGCAGCGGGTTTTCAGGGCCGGCCTCACATTTATACCGCTCCCATCCTCCGACGGGATGGACACGAATTGAGGGCCCTTGTCGGCCCCGCGCCTTTTCCTGTGCCGACCTTGTCACTCCCGATTTTCTTTCTGAAGAGAATCAGCCGATTGAGATTCTTAGAAGCCCCGATGTCCGGGTTTTCATTTCCCGGCGGGCCAAGTCCATGCCCTATTACTTTCGAAATGCTGACGGAGATGAACTTCACTTCGTCCATAGGGGTCGTGGGACATTGGAAACTGATTATGGAACCCTTTCATACGAGCCGGGAGACTATATCCTTTTGCCCAAGGGGACGACGTATAGGATCGTCGTCGAAGAGGGACCCGGACTTGCCCTCATCGTTGAATCACCGGACCCCCTGGTGCTTCCGGACCGGGGCCTCCTCGGCCACCACGCCTTATTTGACCAAGGCGTCCTCGTCGTCCCTGAGCTGGCCCCCGCCGGCGAAGACCGGCCTGAATGGGAAGTCCGGATTAAACGGGATGGCGCCTATACGCGAGTGTTTTATCCCTTTTGCCCCATGGACGTGGTCGGGTGGAAAGGCGATTTGTGGCCGACAAAACTCAATGTCCGGGATATCCGGCCAGTGACGAGCCCCCGCTATCACCTCCCCCCTAGTGTCCATACCACATTCAAAGCCGCTGGGATGATGATCTCCACCTTCGTGCCCAGGCCCCTGGAAACCGACCCGGAGGCGCAAAAGGTGCCTTTTTACCATCGGAACATGGATTACGACGAGGTGCTCTTTTATCACGAAGGGGATTTTTTTAGCCGATCAGGAATCAAACCCGGAACGATGACCCTGCATCCCCAAGGCATTCACCACGGTCCCCACCCCGCCGCTGTGGAAGCTAGTAAAACCAAAAAGCACACCAATGAGGTAGCGGTGATGGTTGAGTCTCGACGCCCTTTCCAAGTTCTCCCTGAGGCTGAAACGGTTGAACTCAAAGACTACGACAAAAGTTGGAGCCACCCATGAAATTAGTAACTTTTCAAGTTTCTACGCCTATTGGAAAATTCGCCAGAGTTGGGGCCTTACACCATGAGACGATCGTGGATCTGAATATGGCTTACACCCTCATGCTGGCGGACAATCAGGAATCCCAACCCCATCGCCTTGCTGGCGCCGAGGTGCCTCCCACAATGAAGGAATTCCTGGAAGGGGGGCCTTCAGCGATGGACAAGGCTCGAAAGGCTTTTTCCCACGTCACGGAACGGCAGGAACCGGTCCAAGGACCCGAGGGAGAAACGATCGTGTATCAGGCCGATGGAGTTCGTCTCCTTGCCCCGATCCCTAATCCCCCAATGATGCGGGATTTCATCGCCTTTGAGGATCACATTGCCGCCACTTCCAAAAGGCGAGGACAGCCGATTCCCCCTGAATGGTACAAAGCCCCGGTCTACTACAAAGGAAATCCGCTCACCATCATCGGACCCCAGGACGAACTCCCCTGGCCCTTGAACACCACCAAGTTGGATTATGAATTGGAGCTAGCTTGCGTGATTGGACGACGGGGAAAGGATATTTCCGTGAACGAGGCATCCCAGTACATCGCCGGATACACCATTATGAATGACTTCAGCGCCCGGGACGTACAATTCCAAGAAATGGCCTGTCGGCTGGGACCAGCCAAAGGAAAAGATTTTGCGACCGTTCTTGGCCCCTGCCTGGTGACACCGGATGAAATTCCCGATATCAATCAACTCACCATGATTGCTCGCATCAACGGAGAGGTCTGGTCGGAAGGGCGTTTTGGCACGATTCATTGGTCCTTTGCCCAGATGATCGGTCATGTTTCCCAGGGAGAAGCTATTTACCCCGGTGAGGTGTTCGGCTCTGGAACCGTTGGAGGTGGGTGCGGGTTGGAAATGGATCGGTATTTAAAGCCTGGGGATGTTGTTGAGTTGGAGATCCAGCCAATCGGAATTTTGAGAACCAGGGTAAAGGAAGCTTAAGCATGGGTACTGTCACTGACCAGAGCAAAAGGCTGTCCGATGTGATCGAGCGCAATCGGCTGCTGTACTCTGACCCAAACATTGATGCGACGATCCAAGGGATCATCAGTCCCTCGCCACAATCGGGCCTTTCTGAGTGGGACATCTTGCGGATTCTCCGTCATTCCCAGTCGGTCTTTTTCGACACGCACATTGAGGTCGTATCAGGCCAACACACGGCCACATATCTCCGATTTGAATCTATCGCGCAGTATCCCCAATTGATTCGGGTCATCGCCCGTGGCATGGGGAAATGGATCGCTCAGCTCACCAAAAACCATAGAATTGAGGGAATTGTGGCCCCTGCCTCGGATGCCCGACTCTTGGCCGAGGGCATTGCGGCATACCTGGAGGCGGAAATTCCCTTGCGTGTGGTTCTGGCGCCCTTCGACCGCGCAACGGGAAAAATTGGAACGGATGTCCCTAGCGAAGCTATTCGAGAGGGTGAACATTTCCTCGCCTTGAACGATGTCACCGCTCGCGGCAACTGTGTCAACAAGCTGGGCCAAATCGTGACGGACCGCGGTGGGAATCTTGTCGGGATGATGGTTTGTGTACGGCGAGATAGCGGCCAGTTTCCTTTTATGGACGAGCTGGCCGCCCACTATCCTTTTTACTTTGGGGCGGCCTTGGACATGCCCCAATGGGACCCCTCGGATTGTCCTTTGTGTCGTGCCGGGGAAACGTTATTCTCCTGGAAGGACATGCCGTTTTTGTTGCCGGATGGCTGTTGACGGCCAGCGAATTCCAGAATGTAAATCCGACGGGGCGGGAAGATAATCCGCTGAGGCTATTACCAAACCCTCCGTGCGCCCCCCTAGGCCCTCAAGACAAATGGCAAATTGTTCGAAACAGTGGGAGTTGCCCATTCGTGCTGAGTCCTTTTGTTGGACTCAAGACAGGCCCATCGATGGACGAGAAGGTCTGTTACAACAGTCTCGAACCAGGCACCTTGCCATAGAGCGCTTTCAACGAAACATGCCAAACCGTTTCGGGCCTTCTTATGGGTTATCTAAAAATTATTGGTCCTGGAAATTAGGGGGACGTTTCTCCAAGAAGGCACTCGTTCCCTCTTTTGCATCATGGGTTTCGAAGAGCTGTCCAAATAGCTCGGCTTCACGGGCCAATCCCTCTGCAAGAGGAAGGTCTTGTCCTGCTCGAAGGGCCTGCAAAGCTGCCCGAATAGCGGGGGCCCCTTTACTTTTGATGAGATCAGCCAAGGCATGGGCTCGCGGCAATAAATCTGACTGTGGGCAGACTTCGTTCACCAATCCTAGGGTTAGGGCATCATCCGCAGAAATCGTTGCCCCCGTCAGGATTAACTCAGTGGCCTTTGAGGGACCAATGGTTCGGACCAAGCGTTGGGTCCCCCCGTATCCAGGGATCAGCCCTAAATGAAGTTCTGGAAGTCCAAACGAAGCCTCTTGAGCGGCTATTCGCATATGGCATGCCAAAGCCAATTCCAAGCCCCCGCCCAGGCAGGGGCCGTTCACGGCGGCAATAACAGGTTTGTCGAGACGTTCGATTCGGTTGAGGAGGTCCTGGCCGCGGCTTGAGAGGTCTTTCCCTTGTTGGGCTGTCTGAATTTGCCGAAGTTCTTTCACATCCGCACCGGGACAAAAGAACCGGCCCGATGCGGTGAACACGATGACTTTCACGGTGGGATCGGCTTCAAATCGCTCAACATGCCGATCCAGTTCCTTCAGGACATGGGTACTCAAGAGATTGGCAGGAGGATTATTGAACGTGACCGTGGCCACGCGGTCCTTCACATCCACGATAAGAAACCCGTCATTCATAGGAGCACCCATTCACAGTGTTTTGGGACCAATTGTCTTTTTCTAAAAACCGGAAAGCCAAGCTCATCATGAACCATGTGACAGACCGTAATCAGACGGGCAAGATTCGTCAATCAATTCTTTCAGGCATTCATTTTAACAAATCTGAAGATTGTTGATCCCAGGGGGTGTACCCGTGATACCCCAACGCTCCCCGTGAGGCCATCTGGTGAGTGGGTTGGGGGACAAAAGCCCGAGGGAGACTGAATATGGCAGGACATCAGGAACCTTTACTTGTGAGAAGGCTGGCGAATTACGCCCACCGGCTTTCATTTAAAGATCTTCCTATCGAAGTCATCCATGAAGTCAAGCGCCGAATCTTGGATAGCCTTGGCTGTGCTTACGGGGCGTTACATAGCACACCCGGTCGGATTGTTCGGCGCCTGGGTGGCGCCATTCCCATACGAAAGGGGGCCACCCTCTGGGGAACCCCTTACCGAACGACCCCGGAGATGGCGGCTTTCGTCAATGGCAGTTTGGTTCGATATCTCGACTTCAATGACACCTACCTTTCCAAAGAACCGGCTCACCCTTCGGACAATATCCCAGCTTGCCTTGCCATTGGTGAAGTGACCCACGCCGGTGGGAAGGACGTGATTTTGGCCATTGTCATCGCCTATGAGTTGCAATGCCGACTGTGTGATGCCGCGGCGCTTCGTCCCCTTGGCTGGGACCACGTCACCTATGGCGCATTCTCGACAGCGCTCGCAACGTCGAAGTTATTGAAGCTTTCCCCTGAAACCACTGCCCATGCCCTGAGTTTAGCCGGAGTCACCGCTGGGGCTCTTCGACAAACCAGAGTGGGAGAAGTGTCATCGTGGAAGGCCTGCGCCTTTGCCAACGCAGCAAGAAACGGAGTGTTTGCCACCCTGGCGGCCCAGCAGGGCATGACTGGGCCACTTGACGTGTTTGAGGGTGAAAAAGGATTTATGCGTGTGATCTCCGGCCAGTTTTCTCTTCCCCGACTGGGTGGAGAACAAGGGGCCCCATTTAAAATTTTGGACACGTACATAAAACCTCACCCGGTCGAATACCACGCCCAGTCCGCCGTTGAAGCCGCTTTCCAAATTCGGCGCATGATGAGGGACTCCGAAGGACATTTTGATGTGGCCTCCATCGCCACAATCGAAGCCATAAGCTTTGACGTGGCCATCGAGATCATTGGTCGAGACCCCCAGAAATGGCATCCCAAGACCCGAGAAACGGCCGACCATAGTCTGCCGTATTGCGTAGCCGTAGCCCTCAGCGACGGCGGGGTTTCCCCGCAGTCGTTTTCTCCCAAACGGTTGGCCGACAAACAACTTCATGACCTCGTTCAAAAGGTTCGGGTGATTGAAGAGCCGGAGTTTACCGCCCGGTATCCTGAGGCCATGTCCACCAGGCTTCGCGTCGTGACCGTGAAGGGCCGTGAGTACGTGGCACAGGTCGATTATGCTCCGGGGCATCCGAGAAGACCCCTTTCTGATCAGGGCATTGAATTGAAGTTCCATCGGCAGGCGGATCGGAAGATTGGAAAGCACTCTGCCAACCGTCTGATCGCACGAGTGTGGGAACTTGAAAAAATGAAAGATGTAGGAAGTTTGATTGGTGCGATGCCCGTGGTGACCAAATACAAGGTGGCGTGTTGAACGTGAAAACCAGTCCGTCGGCGAAGCTTCGAGAACTCCTCCAATCCGGAACTCTGGCAGTCCCAGGAGCCTTTAATGCCTTCTCGGCACGGTTGATTGAGGAAGCGGGTTTTCCCGCTGTGTACATGTCTGGGGCAGGAATTTCTGCCGGCCGGGCTATGCCCGACACTGGGCTGTTAACGATGACGGAGGTGGCGAAGGAAGCCCGTCATATTTCACGGGCCGTCCAAATCCCCGTGATCGCCGATGCGGACACGGGCTTTGGTGATGTCGACCAGGTGTACCGCACGGTCCAGGAATTGGAATCCGCCGGGGTCGCAGGAATCCAACTGGAGGACCAGACATTGGCCAAGCGGTGTGGGCATCTGCCTGGGAAGCACGTCATTAGTCGCGAGGCCATGTGTGACAAGATTGTTTCGGCTGTGAGGGCCAAACAGGATCAGGATCTCCTCATCATCGCCAGGACCGATGCACGTGCCGTTGAAGGCTTGGATCGCGCCATTGAACGCGCAAAGGCCTATAGCGTGGCGGGGGCCGATGCAATTTTCCCCGAAGCGCTTGAGTCGGCCGAAGAGTTCCAAAAATTTGCAAAAGGACTGAACGATCCAACGATGGTGTTAATGGCCAATATGACGGAGTGGGGCAAAACCCCGTTGCTCTCGGTCGATGAATTTTCAAATTTGGGGTACCACATTGTCATTTTCCCCATGATGATGTTTCGGCTTATGGCCAGGGCCATGGAAGAGGGCCTAATTGAGCTTCGGGCTTACGGGACTCAAAAGGGATTAATGGGGCGCATGCAGACCAGGAAGCAACTGTACGAAATCCTTCGCTATGAAGACTACGACCAACCCGAAGTTCCCATGAAAGAAAAAAGAAAGGTGGGTGCTCTATGGTGACAGTGGCGAATAAGGCAGGCCTCGAAGGAATTTCAGCCGGAGAAAGTGCGATTTGCCAGATTGATGAGGAGAAGGGAGGTCTGCAATACCGTGGGTACAGAGTGGAAGACCTTGCGGAGCAGGCTTCCTTTGAGGAAGTGGCCTATTTGCTCCTGATGGGGGAACTACCCTCTCATCAAGAATTACAGGCGTGGAAACGCGAGTTGGATTATGCCGGGTTTTTACCCGATCCGATCCCACAGGTGTTACGTTTGGTACCTGCAACAGCACACCTCATGGACACGCTTCGAACGGGAGTATCGCTCCTCGGGATGATGGATTCCGAAGCGAATAACCCATCGTTTGAGGCCAATGTGCATAAAGCCACGAGATTGATAGCCAGACTCCCATTGATCCTATCCCTGGCATGTCAATCAAAACAAGACAAGCACCAACCTATCTCGGCTGGCACATGTGCAGAAAACCTTCTGTACTTGTTGACAGGGACCAGGGATAAAGCCAAGGCAAAGGAATTGGAGGTATCGCTGATCTTATATGCCGAGCACGAATTCAATGCCTCAACCTTTGCGGCTCGGGTGACTGCCTCAACCTGGGCCGACCTCTATGGAGGGGTCACGTCCGCGATCGCGACGCTCAAAGGCCCTTCGCACGGGGGGGCCAATGAAGCGGTCGCCGAGATGTTGGTAAAAATCGAGCGACCCGAAAAGGCAAAAGCCTGGGTTCTTGCGGCTCTGGATCGAAAGGAGCGAGTCATGGGGTTCGGGCATCGGGTTCTGAAGCTCGAAGATCCCAGGTCCGTCATTATGAAACGGCGGGCCAAAGCCCTCAGTGAAAACATGGGAGAGATGCGGTGGTACGAAATGGCAGAAATCATGGACCAAACCATGCAAGAGGAAAAAGGCCTCCTCCCGAATCTGGATTTTTATACCGCGGTGGTCTATTTGCTCCTGAAACTCCCGATTAAGACCTATACCCCGATTTTTGTGACCAGCCGCGTGGCGGGATGGTGCGCCCATATTATTGAGCAGCAGGCCAACAACCGAATTATGCGGCCTCGGGCAACATACATCGGCCCACCGACAAGGGAGTATCTTCCAATCCAGCACCGGTCCTCGAGGGGAACAATCGGACCTGGAATCTCCCCACCTGATGACCCCGTTCTGAATTGACCCGCCGGACCCAGAGCCATTTACGTTGAGACTGTTGAAGGCCCTTTCGCGCGCTTCGACTGGCTTATAGTGTTTTCGCTTTCAATGAGTACATCTCAAATCTCCCTCGCCCCTAATAAAATCTCACAAAGCCTTCCTCTCGTAATAAAGAGGGAAGACCAAAGAGCCCATCGCGGAGTGAAGGGGGAGAAAGTGCGAAAAGATCCTAGCAGGATGTTGAAAAAGTCCGCCAGCTTTGTTCTCGCGGCGCTTGGAGGCTCGACGTACCGAACAGAGTACGCCTCGCCTCCTCGCTTGCTGCGGCCGCGCTGGACGGCCTTTTTGACCATCCTGCGGTCCGCTCGGATGCCGTCCCTGATCTCCTAGAGTGCTGTGTTGCCCCTGTGCCAAAAGGGTTTTTCAACAACCTGCTAGGGTGGGGCGAAGGAAATTCCGCGGAACAAAACGATTGTCTTCAAGAATGGGCGGAGGTGAGTTCGACGATCATGGGGATGAGTGCCGCTTTCTGTTTTTTAGAAACCGATCAACCTGTGTTTTGAAAGACCGTTCTCCCCGGTATTCCAAAACGTATCGAGTTTCAAACAGAGGGGCCGGGTTCAAGTCGTGGAGGTGATCTTGATGCCAGCTAATATGAAGCTGGTCAATCATGGTAATGGGCGGGGCGGTGCCGTCAATGCCTAAGGAACGCTCATCGTACGAGCGGGAAAAAATAAGAATTTCGTTGTCGAAGAGAGCGGCATTGATCTCGGCCTCCACGCCGTGTTTTTTGTAATCAGCCGCCAGCCGTTGGAAAGTCAGGGATTGGTCCAGGTCCTCGCCAAACGCAAAATACACGGACACCCCAACCCGCCGTTGATCATTCATCACCTGCAGCGCATCAGCAACCTGGGTGTCATCGATCACTTGGGAATGCTTGAAGATAAAGACCCGGCGGATTTTGACCCCTTGTCTTACGGCGACCTGGTTCGCCATGAGATAGTTTGGAAACAAGGGCCCGTCCCGTTTCCATACCTGCCACCGCTCCATAATGGAGTCCACGGAAACCTTGACCGACCGTATGAGTCGTTCCATTTCCGTATGGGCCACATTCCCCTCATACGAAAGCATTTGGCTTTCGAATTGGCGGAGCTCCTGACCGATGTCTTCGACCTTTTGAGGAATATAACGGGGTCGTTCGGGAACATTGCTCATGACATCAACGGCCGTGAGGGCCATCGCCCAGTGGCTCTTTTCATCCGGAGGAGCTTTATCCTTCTGAGCGACGATGAGAAGTTCCATGGGATTCTTATCGAGAAGATTCGCCATCCTGATGCAGACTGAGGTATTGGGAACCTTTCGTCCCCGCCGAAACCAATTCGCCTCGGGCTGGCTGACCTTCAGTTTTTTCGCCAACACGTAGTCATTAGTGATCCCGTATTTTTCTTTGATTTGTTCGATATATTTGGGAATCTCCATTGTGGCCTCCACGCCTGCCGATACCATAATAGTATTGAATGAAAGAGGGAGCAAATATAATTTAGGTAGGCCCTTTATCAAATAGCCGGTTGAATGAGGCGGTGCTTATCATTAAGAACAACCTGCGGACGGCTGGGATTTCTCGGGAGGACTAGTTCTCTTTTTCAGAACAGTTCGCCATGGGTGTGCCGTTCACCCATTTTCTGAACAGGTGGGAGGTTGAAGGCTCGGATTATGGCGGAGAACAAAGAGAGAAAAGGGCTGAAGACTAGACTGCGTCAATGGGAGGAGAAGCGCAAGCCAGCGCCGTCCCAGTCAGCATGCACTGAAATCGTCTCGCCATCACAGCGCGCCCCCCACCTTCCTGGTGCGGGGCGCCTTCTTTTTGGCGAAACAAAAGGCCCTCGTTGGCCCGGGACGAAATCCCCGCCTTTAAGAAAAACCTCAGGAGATGGATTCCCAGGATTTAAAAGAACCAGGATCCTTTTCTTGTCCGGTTTCTTGCTTTTAACCCAGGTCTCCATCCGTAATTTAGCGGTCGTTTTCATCCTATCTTACGAAACGCGAGGTGAAGCATGTCGAAAGTGGAAGACATACAAGCCGCAGTTGAATCTCTTTCAGAGGACGAGTATCGCCGTTTTCAGACCTGGTTTTCTGAGCGAGAGTGGCAAAAGTGGGATGATCAGATTCAAAGGGATTCAGAATTAGGCAGATTGGATTTCTTGATCGATGAAGCTGTTGAGGAAAAGGCCAAGAGCCAGCTTCAGAATCTCTAGATGCATCGAACCACGAAACGGTTTTGGCGGTGTTTCGAAAACTTGCCGGAACCTATTTAAAAGTTGTCGAAAAAGAATTTCGAACTCCTTAAAGTCAATCCTTCCCACCCTTCTCTTCATTTCAAAAAAATTGGCAGGTTCCGGTCGGTCAGGGTAGGAATTAACTACCGAGCATTGGCCGTCGCAGATGGTGAGGATTTCGTATGGGTTTGGATTGGGACCCATGACGAATATGCTCGCCTGATCACGGATTAAAACCACAAGCCACCACCTCATGCGTTCACGGAGCCTTCTCCGCCAAAATGGCTCGTCCGACTCCAATTGCTGCGACCGAAATTGATGCGCAGACGTATAGAGCACAAATTACAAATTAGGGTCAGACAATGAGTATTGAGTTAGGCACGGGCACAGACCGAGCACCTTAGTCGAGTCTGGACAGAAAGCAGAGGTTAAGGAGTTGTCGGAGCGTTGGTCTTTTTAGCAGGCGGAGTTTTCTGCACGGCCGCGATCACCTGCTGGAACCTTGCGAGCGGTTGGGCCCCGCGGACCAGGGTTCCCGTGATGGTCTCGCCGGACCCGCTCTTGCCGATGATGAACGTCGGTGTCCCTCGCACGCTAGCCTTGGCCCCAGCCGCGAGGTCGTTCTGAACATCAGACCCATACTTACCGCTGTCCAGGCATCCCCCGAAGGCCTCGGCATCGAGCCCCAAGTCCTGGGCGTACTGCTTCAAGGCCTCGATGGACAGGTCCTTCTGTTTCTGGAACAGCACGTCGTGCATTTCCCAGTATTTCTCGTGTTCGCCCGCGCAGTGCGCCCCTTCGTGCGCCTTGGCCGCTTGCGGATGAATCTGGGCAAGTGGGAAGTCGCGAAAGACATATCGAACCTTGCCGGTGTCAATGTAGTCTTCTTTGAGCTTAGGAAAAACGGTCGTGGCAAAGCGCTGACAATACGGGCATTGGTAATCCGAGAACTCGACGATCGTGACGGGGGCATCTGCCTTTCCCAGCGTGGGCCTGCCGTTGATGCTGACAGTGGCGGTGGTCAGGGCCGGGGCTCGCCCTTTGATGACTCCTTGAAGGAGCTTCTTGATTTCGGCCACGTCCTTCTTCATCTCCGCCATATCCGTGCGAAGCCTGGTGATATCCTCCTCCATCCCAGCCAGGCCGACCCCAGGCCATCCAAGAAGGAGCACGATGAACGCGGTTTCCGTGATCCACAAAGCTGAGGTTCTCCAGGACATGTGGTGCTCCTTTCGCGAATGCGTGTCGAAGCTTCCGTTTCTCACCATTATCGATAGATCTGATAGCTAAGGCTAGAGAAATCTAGCTCCCCTACGCACAACCGAGAGTGAATGTAGGGTGGGGCAGGTCACAATCACATCCCCCGTCTTAGCGCCTCCCCTTGGTGGACATCCGGAATCGGTCAGTCCTCGGCGGGGCTTAGAGCACCCCCGGTAGGAATAGTTTCCGATTTGTGTGAAAAGGGAAAAAGTGGGGGAAAGGGGGCATTCTGCGTCGCTGTCGTGCGCGGGCTGCCCCTTTCGCGGGGTGGGCATGTCCAATATTCGATTTTGGAATGGTGACGCCCGCGCACCACACCTTCGGTGGTCCTTGGATCGCACGATGTGAGTCGTCGTTGTAGGGTGGGCCATGCCCACCCTACAAAAGTTTCGCGAGCAGTCAATCACGTGCCGGATTTCGGATCACCAGCCTCACGCCATTTCTCGACTCAATTCTCCATATCTCTCATGCTACTTGTTTCCCTTGAATGACCTGCCTGAAGTCAGTGTGTAATAGGAATATGAAAGTTACACACCATGACTTGATGGGGGGTCTATGGGGACGAAACATCGACCTGTTGACCGGAAAAACATTTTGGTCAATGGGCAAAAAGTCAAGCGTCTTCAAAAACTCTTGCAGGTGAGATCCGTGTCGGAAGCCGTTCAGGTGGCAGTCGATAGGAGCCTTGATGCAAAGGAAGCGATTCACGGCCTTCGGCGTCTGCAAGAACGAGGGACTTGGGGGAGACACCTGGAGGAATGATGGCAAGAATTTGGCTTGCCGGTTCCTCTGATAAACAGGTCAGACACGAATTCATGGTCTTCAAGCTTGGATCAGATAGTTGAGTGTAAGCATTGCTCATCAAAAGGGAAAGCGTGCGGTGGCATTGCCCACCCCACCTACCTGAGATAGTTCGTCCAATCCACTGTTTGGAGGGGGAGAGTCGCTTTCATTATTTCGAAATCGGTATCGCAGTGGAGAAGGGGGACACCGTGATTGATTGCGACTGTGGCAATGACACAGTCTGCCGCTGTTGGCGAAATGCCCCGTTTTCTTAACTGTGCCGCGTTCTCCCACGCTTGTTCCCACCACGCTGCGTCAAAAGGGAGTTGGGTGACGGGTGCCAACCAGTTAAGAAGGGTTTCTTTGCGTTCCGCGGTCCGTAGCCCGGTCATGAGCTCCAGCATAATCCATTCAGTCAGAGCCGTTTCTCCGCTCACAATCAGCGGCTTGAGCCGCTCCCGGATTGCGGGATGACCACTTGGCCGGAGGGCCTGAATCCACACGGAGGTGTCAACGAGATACACGAGGGGTGCGCTTCCGGCGCTGGCGGTGGAGTTGCTTGGGGGTTAATTCCAACGGGATGTCACCCAAGGCATCAGCCAACGCGTGCAATTGTTGTTGGCGTACCACGGCTTTTAAACTCGCATCCACTGTTCCTTTGATGGTGGGGGTTCCCAGAACCTTTTGAGCCTTTTTTACGAGAAGAGGGTCAAGCTCGATCGTGGTTTTCATATTGGACCTTCCTCTGTGAAAGGCTGTATAGAACGGAGATTAATGCCCGTATATTACTGAGTCATTGTATGTCTGTCAATTGATCAGGCACCCGTATTCACCCAACACCCACAGAGGGGACAGAACAAGGCTGTGTAGACAAAGAGTCGCGGTGATTTGGCGAGCGTTCGCGTCTTCCATCATGAATGTGTGATTCATTGGGGTCATGGATTAAATTGGAATCACATACCGATTACTTAGTTGAGATTTGGGAGGGCAGGAATACTACTGGACCTGAAGTCGGGGGTGGGAAAATCGGGGATCTTCACCTTCTTCCCGCGGCGCCAAAGCCTTTGAGAGATTTTTTCACCGTCCTACCCGTGCTAGGTTCTGATCCGCGCTCAACTCGTAAAAACAAAAAGGCACGGAAAATTGGGGTTGTTTAATGCCTTGGCACCTTCGTTGGGCTCCTCGTGGCTCATGGGATACATTCCTGTCGCGCTCTACACTATTCCCCCACTCCTTTATCCACTAAGATACGGATAATCCCTGATTGTCCCCTTACCCTTGGCTATTCTTTAATACCTTAAGGATTGCCCAAGGTCTTCACTGGCATGACACCTGGTGGGTGTTTTCAGTTTGAACGAAATTTTTCAACCCAGAAAAATTCGCGAGGGAAGAACCACAATGACATTCCCTGAAGGAGGTCGAGTCATGAAACGTGAAACGTGGAAAGGTCTTTTTCTGATGGCGTTTTTAGGCGGTGTGTTGGGGGGTGTCTCGACGACTTTGTACATGGGTACCCCGCTGTACGCTGATTCCCCTCAAGAAATTGTGTCGGCCAAGCAATTTGTCCTGGTAGGCCAGAATGGAAAAATTCGAGGGTTATGGACCACTTCAGCAGACGGAACGGCATCACTAGCCATGACGCAGGCCGATGGGGAAACCCTGGCTGGAGAATTCTCGGTGCAGAAAAGTGGAATGGGGAATTTTGCCCTGTTCAATTACCAGGGAAAACTCGACTGGATGGCCAGATGGACGAAGCGGGATAAGTGAGGCAAGGATCGTTGACGATCCAGAAGTCAATCTTTGGAATTTCGTGAGGTCCGTCCGGAAAATAATGCCGCACACCCCCTCACTTCGACCGCGTATTCCGAGAAGTGACTTTGGAGCACCTGCTGGAGCCCATCCAGGTCGTCGCTGGTATTAGAGAAGATTTTTTTCGCGTTGTAGGCCTTCATCAGTTGGCGGGCCATCCAGTTGCGTTCCACTCCTCCCTGAAGCAAGGTCGATCCGAAGACCACCCCTCCTGGGTTGAGGACCCTTTTCAGGTTATCCAAAGCGATGGTTTTGGTGTGAATGGTGCCGGGCAGGCAGGGCAGCAGATAGGTCAATGCGATGGAGTCGAACCCTTGGGGCGCCTATATGAATCGGCTCCAGCGCATTAGCCCGGAAGATGGTGGGCTGAAATCGAGCGAGCCGTTTGGCTGCCATTTCGAGGCAGGTGGGATTTAGGTCCAGGAGGCCGAGCCGCGGGGTCTTCGTGGGAAACTGGCAATGATCCAGAACATATCCGGTTCCCACTCTGACGTCCAAATGGTTTCCGGAAACGTGGCGGTTGTCATGCTTAAGAAGATGGGGGGGGTAGGGCATTTCCCTATCCAATGATTTGACTATCCAAGGACAAAAAAATCGTACAAAGCCAACGTGAACTTTGTGTACACGACTTGGCCGGTTTTCACTTCCTGGGAATAGGGCACGGTGGGCCGATGATCCTTGAATGTTGAGGTCATGTATCACGAGTATCCCGAAGACGAGGGGGTGGGCTAAACCTTAGGTATGATCCTTGAACAGGCGTTTGTTGATGAGTTTCCTCCCCAGCAGGGTAAAGCCTAAGGCAATTCCTATAGAAATTGGGACGAACAGGCCGGAGGCCAGGGTATGACTCTCGATCCAGCCCGCTTCATGAAGGGCTTCAAACACATAACTGCCCAGGCCGCTCAGGTAGTAAGAGATGACGATGACGGACAGGGCCTCGACGGTATGTTGTAGAACGGCTTGGCTTCGGGTGGTTTTGTCCATGCTGGTCAGGAGTTTGAGATTCTGATCCTGGAGTCCAAGGTTTTGCTCTTGCAGCAAGAGTTCCACCTTCGTCCGAATGACGGCGATAGTCCCTTGAAAATCTTGTTCGAGCGCATCGATCCGTTTGAGCAGTTGCTGGTAGCCATCCGCGACCCCCACAACTTTTCCGTTGACATACTCTGCTATTTTCCGACAGCCGGATAGTGGTTGTTCTTGAAGGGCCTGAAGGTTGGCGCGAATAATGGTGTCGTAGGGGACAGACGCCGAGAGCTTGTAGCGCATGGATTCCGCCAGTCGGCTCACTTTCATATAGTCCTGGGTGAGCACCGTGAGCCATTGTTGCAGGTTTTGAGGGGTGGAATTTTCTATTTGGGTGGTGATGACCCCCCGCTGGTACAGGTGGCGTTGTTCGAATTTATGGATTTGGTCCATCGAGCGTGAGAACGGTTTGAGCGGGAGCAGGATGAGGTGGGTGTAGTTTTCAATGGCCACAATTCCATCGGTGGCTCGTCCTATTTGTTCGAGGAGGGTCTCGGCCGATGGGGATATAATGAGGTACCGCTCCCTGAAATGTTCGTCTAGTGTAAAAGTGGTAAAAATTGAGATGTCCTCACCAAACACTCGACTTCCATAGAGTTGAGGGCCCGGCATGAGTCCTTTGATCTCTTCGGGAGAAAACTCCGTATAGGGAAGAATGAGAATATCCAGCGCGTTTACCCGAAGTCCCAACGGGGAGATAGGGAATTGGTAGCCAGGGAAGGTAATCGGACCATACTCGAGGGGTTTCATTTTGTCGTCGGGCATATGCCAGACCTGGTAGCTGTAGTATTCGGTGTGCGCTTCCCAGGTGATGAGGAGACGATCCCCATTGGGTGCGACCCGGGCTCCATGGCCGAACTTTTCTGAAATGACGGTATTTTCTTCGGGAATGTCGAAACAGTTTAGGAGTGCCTGGAACTCTCGCCGGCTTTGGGGGCGTTCGATCGGTGGATTGGCCATCCGGTGGGCCACATGATGAATGTGGGCGGGCACGTCGAACCATTCTTCCAGATATTTTTGGGCGGGGTCATGCAGACGCCTAAGGAAACCATGTTCAGGAGTTCGAAGCTTGATGCTCATGGCCACACTCGCTGGGGGTGGGTGAAGATTGAGGGGAGTCACATCACTGTGATGGGTTCTTACCTCATCATTCTCATAAGATCAAGGGCGAAAGGGAAATTCACAAAGTTCCTCATTTACTTTTTTTGATTGGCCTATACTTCAACAAGCTCTGGGCCTCGCCTTGACACCTCATGGCTGGTTGACTACTGTGCGACGTTTCAGTTTTCCAGTTTCAAGGCCGCATGAACGGAGTACCTTCCTATATAGCCACAGCGATCACTCAAGAGAAACCGCATGCGAATTCTAGGGGACAGTAGGGGGGTAGGGTGTGGGAATGAATAGTGGCTGGATGGGACCAGCCGTTTTCGACACTCACCTGTCCGGCCTTGGCCCTCGTCGTCAGGGAAAGGTGCGGGACATGTACGACCTGGGCGACTGCTTGCTCGTCATAACCAGCGATCGTATTTCGGCATTCGATGTCGTCTTGCCCGAAGGCATTCCCGGAAAAGGCTATGTCCTGACCCAGCTCTCCAAGTTTTGGTTTGAGCGGTTGTGGGCACCTGGGGATTTGGTTCCCCATCATTTGCGCACAATGGATCCCGACGCCTATCCAGAGCCCTGCCGGCCTCATACAGACATCTTAAGGGGTCGAAGTATGGTAGTGGAAAAGGGGGAGCCTTTCCCCGTGGAGTGTATTGTGCGTGGCTATCTATCGGGGTCTGCCTGGAAGGAGTACAAGACGAAGGGCACCGTGTGCGGCCAGTCTTTACCCTCGGGGCTCCAGGAGTCCGATCGGTTTCTCGAACCGCTGTTTACTCCCTCTACTAAGGCGACGGTGGGTCATGATGAGAATATTTCCTTTGACCACATGAAAGCGCTGGTCGGCGAGGCTTTTGCCGAGCAGATGAAGGAAGTCAGCTTACGAATCTACGAGCGGGCCGCCGCCCTTGCCGTGAAACGAGGGATTATTATTGCCGATACCAAAGTGGAATTCGGCCTCCATTTCCAAACCCAAGAGCTGATGGTGATCGATGAACTGCTCACTCCTGACTCCTCCCGGTTTTGGCCTCACGACCAGTATACACCGGGACGGCCCCAGCCCAGTTTTGACAAGCAGTATGTGCGGGACTACCTCGACTCGATTGGGTGGGATCACCAGCCCCCACCCCCACATTTGCCGGACGAGGTGATCCGGCAGACCAGCGAAAAATATCGAGAAGCCCTTGAACGGTTTGTGTAGCCCCCTGGTCAACTTGAAGGGCAAGTCTCCGAGTTTTGGATAAACTCCACAATCCGGTTCTCGGCCCAGTAGTGGTCTTCGGTTTGACGGGTGCGTTGAAAAAATCCGCAATGCCCCCCATGAGGCGGAGCGACAAACCGAATATGGGGGTTGGAATGAATGGGGGCGATGTCGAAGGTCTGATAGGGGATAAAGGGATCGTCTTGAGCGGTGATAATCAGGGTCGGCACCCGAATGTGATCAAGCACATGTCTGGCGCCGGTCCGTTCATAATAGTCCGCTGCACTCACATACCCGCCATCCGGGGCGGTGTAGGTATTGTCGAACTCTGCCATAGTGCGAATTTTTGGGAGGAGAGAAAGGTCATACTTCCCAGGATAATGTCCAGCCTTTCGCCGCAGCCGGGCCTTGAGGCGGATGAGGAAATGCAGGTGGTAGATCCAATTTTGTTTTTGCTGAAGCGTTTCCACACAGACCGCGGGATTGATATTGGGGGAAACGGCGGCGACCCCTCGAAGAGCGGGGAGCCTATCGCCCACCTCGCCGGCCATTCTGAGGACCAAACTTCCACCCATGGAATATCCGGCAACCCACACCGACTCGATTCCATCCTTGAAGGCTAGCTCTGACACCACGGCGCGCACGTCGCTGCTGAGTCCTCCATTATAGAGGGTAGGGGTCAGGTGCTCCGTTCCCCCACAGTTGCGTTGGTTCATCCGGACCACATTGAATCCCACGTGCCAGGCCTTGTGCGCAATCCCGAGCATGTAATGAGACAGAGTGCAACCTTCCAACCCGTGAACCAATACCAATGCCGGGTGCCGTTTTCGGTCGGCCTGCCAATTACATTCCGCCAAAATCTTTGATTCCGGATCAACCTGGAACAGCCTCTCCTCTTCGGGAATACCCTGCAGCAGATTCGGGCGGGGCCAGAACCTGGGGAATAGGGTCATGGCATGCGGATTAGTCAGGAGGGGGTGGGGGGTTAGGGTTGGAGTCCAGGAGGTCTTGGCCATGAGTCCTACCTTTTTGGTTTCGGTCTGGAGAGAATAGGGTATCAGAAAACTCAGGAGGAATTCTCCCCATTGGCCACATTGCTTCCTCCTGAGTTGACCCCCTACGGACGGATTATGATAGACCTACACACCTTGCCCAATATCTTTACATTTGAGAGCCGCTAATCAAAGTGAAAAATATTCCACCCAAGCTGGTCACTCCGGAAAACCTGGCGGGGCTCATAGACCTGTATGAGTTGTCCATGGTGGCGAGTCACTTCGAGCAGGGCCGTGAGGGCATGGCATGTTTTGATCTGTTTGTGCGCCGGTTACCTCCGAATCGATCCTATCTCGTATTCGCCGGGTTGGAGCAGGCGATCAGGGCTTTAACCTCGCTTTCCTTTTCGCCCGGAGTCATTCGCTACTTGCGCACCATGGGCCTTTTTTCTCGAGCCTTTCTGTCCTATCTCCGAGGATTTCGGTTTCGTGGGCATGTGGATGCCATGCCTGAGGGGACGGTCTTTTTCCCCAATGAGCCGGTCCTTCGGGTGACGGGGAATCTGATTGAAGCCCAATTGGTTGAAACCATTTTGCTCAATATCGTGACGCATCAAAGCCTCATTGCGACCAAGGCGACGCGTGTCGTCCATGCGGCTCAAGGCCGGCCGGTCGTGGAATTTGGGCTTCGACGTTCCCACGGGACCGATGCCGGTTTGCAGGGTGCCCGGGCGGCCTATGTGGCTGGCTGCGTGGGAAGCTCCAACGTGCTTGCCGGCCAACTCTATGGAATCCCGACGTTGGGGACGATGGCCCACGCCTATGTCCAAGCCTTTCGATCGGAACTTGAGGCGTTTCGCACGTTTGCGGAGAGTTTCCCCGATGGGACCACCCTCTTGATCGATACCTATGATCCTCTTCAAGGTGCGAGACATGCCGCCCAGGTCGCCCGGGAATTAGCTGCTCGCGGGGGCAAGCTTGGAGCCGTCCGCCTGGACAGTGGCGATTTGGTTCGATTGAGTCGGAAGGTTCGTGCCATTCTGGACCGGCAGGGGCTGAGAGCCGTCAAGATTTTCGCCAGTGGGAACCTTTCCGAGTTTGGGATTGCTGAGATGTGCCGACGGCGTGCTCCCATTGATGCCTTTGGAGTGGGGACGGAGATGAGTGTGTCACAGGATGCTCCCTCGCTGGATAGCGTCTATAAGCTGAGCGAGGTAGAAATTGATGGGAAGCTCGTTTCCAGGATGAAATTCAGCACAGGGAAGGCGACGTTTCCCGGTCGGAAGCAGGTCTACCGGCGAGAGAAGCACGGGCGATATATTGGAGATGTGCTGGGGTTGGAAGGCGAGGCGATTCAGGGGAGCCCGCTGTTAAGGCCCGTGCTGCATGCCGGCAAGCTTCTGCAACGACTCCCTTCGTTGGAGACTATACGAAGGCATGCGGCGGCGGAGCAACGACGACTGCCGATTTCCCTCCTTCGCCTCCACACGGTCGGGCGCTATCCGGTTCGGCTCAGCGCGGGACTTCGGAGGGAAATTCGCCGGTTTCGGAAGAGCTTTTCCTAGCAGGATGTTGAAAAAGTCAGCCAGCTTTGTTCTCACGGCGCTTGGAGGCTCGACGTACCGAACAGAGTACGCCTCGCCTCCTCGCTTGCTGCGGCCACGCTGGACGGCCTTTTTGACCATCCTGCTAGAGTGATGACCAGCTCGATATAGTGTTTTAACTTTCAACTCGTACATCTCACTTCTCCCTCGCCCCTTTGGGGAGGGTTAGGGTGAGGGGTAACCTCGTCAGAGAGTTAAAACACTATACCACCACCAAGGAGCGTCCTCTTATAAATCAGGGTCTTCGTAGAGTGGAGTGAGTAGAATTGGCTGGTAACTGGTAAATTGTATGACATTCGTTCTGGTCCCCCCTTTTGGAAAATCCTTCCTTGCCCCCCTTTGGCAAAGGGGGGTTGGGGGGGATTTTTGTCAAAGGGGGGATGAGCGGAAATACCCAAGCATGACTCACACGATTATGCGAAGAGCCATAATTCATGAAAAAGAGAAAGCCAGTCACACTCGATCGTGAAAGTTGGCTGATTTTGGGTGTGGTATGCCTTGGAGTCATAGCGACCCTTTCTGTGGTCCTGTTCGACCCCGCTGTTTCACCAAGTCCAGACTCTTCCTCTGCTCAGAAAACTGAATCCAAGGCGAAACAGGTTTCCTTAGCCAACGTCCCCTTGGCCACTGGGAAGGAACCTATTGGGAAACTGTTTACTCAATCAGGGTGTGCTGTATGCCATACCATCCCTGGTATTAAAGGCGCCAAGGGTCGGGAGGGTCCTAAGTTGGTGCTGGGCACCACCGCTCGCCAACGCCTGGCCGACCCGAACTACCATGGGAGGGCCACCACGGAGTGGGAGTATATCCAGGAATCGGTTCTCAACCCGGGCGCCTATGTTGTCCCGGGGTATCCTGATCGAGTCATGCCTCGCTGGTATGGGGAAAAATTAAGTGCGGCCGCCCTCCAAAAAATAATCGATTATTTAAAAGGCCTGACAGAACGCAGGTAATGTGCGCATGAGCCGAGTCATTGGTGTCTGACGCCATATTCTTCGGCCGACGGCCTCATATTCCCTCCGGATTCAGAAAGCGGGATAGGCTGACCACGCCTGCAGCGTGTGTCCTGTAGGAAGGAGGAGGGAGTCTTTCTCAGGCATGAAAAACACGATAGAATCGTGGGTCAAACGATCGGGCTCCCCGCCGATAGACTGCCCCCTTCGGGGAGCTACACTGACCAATATGCTCAATAGTTCGGATCCAAAGTGTCAAGCCAACTGGGTTGACATCCGATACCTAAACGGTATACTCCGTATACCATGGAATTCGATTTCGACCCGCGCAAGAGCGCCTCAAACAAGAAAAAGCACGGGATTGATTTCGTCGAGGCTCAAGTGCTCTGGGATGATCCGGACAGGCTCGAAGTCCCTGCGCGAACGCAAGGAGAGAAGCGCTTTGTGCTAATCGGGAAAATCGCAGACACGCATTGGTCGGCCGTGTTTACACTGCGCGCGGAGAAAGCCCGCATCATTTCCGTTCGCCGAGCGTGGAAGCAGGAGGTTGAAGCATATGAAAGCTGAGGAATTCGACAAGAAATTCGACAGGGGTGAAGACATCACCAAGTATCTCGACTTCTCGAAGGCAAGACGCCCGGGGAGAGAACAAAGGAGAGTCAACGTGGATTTCCCCGTCTGGATGATTCAAGGCCTAGACCGCGAAGCTCAGCGCCTTGGAGTTGCTCGGCAGGCTTTGATCAAGATGGTCATCGCTCAGCACATTGAGAAGGCACACGCCTGAGAAGATTCAGTAATGGGCAGAGTAGAGCACTGGTGCTTACCTGGTCGCAGTAATGGGGTCAGCACCTGATGGGGTCAGGCATGAGTATTGACTTACAGAAAGCGGGATAGGCTGACAACGCCTGCAGCGTGTGTCCTGTAGGAAGGAGTCGGGAATGTTTCTAAGTCATGAGAAACATGAAGGAATCGTGGTCAAGATGATCGGGCATTCGTTGGACACACTGACCCAGAAAAAGAGTTAAACTGATCAATATACTCAATAGTTAGCCATTCAATAGAATGTACACTCTGATCAAACAGAACATCGAAGCGCTGCTGGCCGCTATCAATCGCCAGGACGACATCCAGCCATATGTCTGGCTCTTAGAAACGTTGCCGAATGTTGACATTGCCGAACATGCGGAATTTCAGCGGGTATATCGTCGTTATTGGCAATTAAACCCTGCACGACTTAGCCCAGAGTATTTAGCTGCATACTTCGCCTATTTGGAACAACTGAAGCGTCAACCTATTGAGGAAGTCACAGTCGAAACTGCTGCTCGTCATTTCCTTACGGTACCTACGCATCGCAACGGTCGCCAATCGCTCCAGTTTTCTTTTGCAAGCAAGCTCGTTCACATGCTGCGTACCGAGCAGCCTGTGTACGACAGCATGGTAGAAAGTTTCTCCTTCCTACCCTCGGGAGGAGCAAAAAAAACGACTGAACAGAAACTTGCTCGTCTGCTAGTCTCGCACACGTTTCTGTACCATGAATATGAGCGCGTCCTACAACGAGGTTTACTTGCGGCAGCAATTGCCCGATTTCGAGAGCATTTCCAGGTCAATGAAGGCTACTCGGACAGAAAAGTTATTGATACACTAATTTGGAAGTTCGTAGGTTTCCTCAAGTCTGGAGCCATCAGAGATGGTGTTGTGGTCTATGGCTAACAACGCCATCAACTCGGTCAACAAAAAGCGGCGCACCTTCGGCGCGCCGCTGACGGTACCGGCCGGGAAGCACGCGGCGAGCGCGTCCAGGGCGTCGCGTCCGCTCGCCAGGTCGCACTCGACGCGGCTGACCAGGTGCTGCACGCGCTGGAAGCGCTCCAGCGTGGCGTGCTCCTTGACGACGACGGTGCCCACGCGGGCCACGCGCCCGATGTCGTTGCGCGCCAGGTCGACCAGCATGTCGTGCTCGGCGCGCTCCTTGGGGTCGGCGGCGAGCTCGAGGCCGAGGCGCTCGTCCTCGTCCGGGTCCTCGTGCCGCGGGCGCGTACCCGCGATGGGCACCACCTGGATGCGGCCGTCGCGGACCGAGACCAGGCGCTCGGGCGAGGAGCCGACCAGCGTCGAGCCGTCGGTCTCGAAGAAGAACATGTGCGGCGCCGGGTTGGTGAGGCGCAGCACGCGGTAGAGCGTGAAGAGGTCGCCCTCGCAGCGCTGCTCGAAGCGCTCGTGCGCTCTCCTCGCTTCGCCCACCTCTACGCGACCATCCCGGTGCTGTTATTAACGGGGGCAGCCGGCGCCGTCGTCGCGGTGCTGGCGGGTCTGTTCCTGGAAATGAGCAGCGGGTACGACGAGGATACGGTGTTCTGGCACAAGCGCCTGGGCATCGGAGTTGCCGTGCTGGCCTTTCTGGCGTATGGGCTGAAGGCGAAGGCCCGTCCGGGGACGTCAGCGAGGCTACGCAAGGCCTA
>JACZVJ010000189.1 GCA_022572725.1 Nitrospinota bacterium
TAGGAGCCTGTCCGAGATTAGCGATCGTCGCGAGGGTGTGCTGGTTTGAGTCAGATTTTTCGATCGTTTGAGGCGAATAGTGGGGCCTATTTAACGAAAAGGATCGGAAGATCTGGCCAAATCCAGCGCAACCGCAGTAGATCCGTCTAATCTTGGACAGGCTCCTAAAGTGCGTACAACCAAAGGGCATGGAACCCAGCCCCCATACTCACGAGCCCACTCCACGGGAAAGAGGGTCGTGCACCTAGACCATAGAAGCCTGTGGCTCAATCACTCCGACCTCGTGGCACGGAACCTCTTCCGTAACAAGCCCAGACCCGATGGGGTGGGGTTCCCCATCCCAAGAGAATTTCTCCCGGCGCCGCTCGGTCCCATTCGCAAATCGATACACGAGTTCGTCCGTTTCCAGATCGTATTCCGGAGTCTCCGGATTATCCCACTTCTCCACGAAATGTTGATAAAAGATCGTATACAGACCGTGATCTTTGGGATTGTGCTTGAAGGCATACATGGGCATGGTTCGGATATCCAGGGTCGTGTGGTAATGCTGCAGCCAGATATGATCGTCGAGAATCGCCAGTTTGACATTTGGGTCGGTCGAGTAGAATTTAAGCGTGACCTTTTTCCGTGCGGCTTTCAGCAATTTCAAAAATTCCACACTTCTTTTCGCCTGCGCCTTCAAATTTTCAAGCGTGATTTCCGGATGAAGGATGGAAGTGGCGCGGATCCTCGCGTTCTCACTGCAAGGGTTCAACAGCATAATCCTCGCCTCAAGGCAATTTTTAAGCAACGTGTGTGAATCCCCCTCCGGATCTACAAAGGTCCCACCGGTGGACCCAATAATCATGACCCTACGAGGAAGGCCCTGGGCTTGAATAAATTGTTTCACTTTATGATGAGCCAAGTCCCCCCCGCCAGGGATAAAATTGACTAACCCCGCGCCACGGGCCGCCTTCGCCAGTTTCCCGGACTGAATGCTCCGACTCAAATGATTGAAGAACAGGATGAGCACAATAACCACCGTGATTTCGGCGGAGACGAGGTACACCTTCTCGTTCTGGACGAAAGCCCAGTAGGTCAAAAACCCTTGAGCCAGATACGGCAGGGACATGGCGATCCCCGCGCTCAGGCTCACCAGACCAATGTGATACCACACATGGCCTGAACTGCTTATCGCATGACGCAAATCTATCCAAAATTTCTTGTTCACCAGACTTCTTCTCCTTCAGTACGGTCAGTGGAAAAGTCGACACCAGAAGAGCAATCCACGAGTGTCACATTGGTGGATACACTCAGAGGATGCAACTTGGCGGACTGAGGTCTGCTCTCGTGACGATGTGACGCCGGTCAGATTCGGAAAAATCGACAGGAATATCCGGCATGTAAAACCAACTTACATGGGCAGTCTCAGCCTCAGATGATAAAGAGAGTGAGCGGCGGGTTGATAATCTCTGCCTAGAAAACCCGTGGTTTCTCGAACCGTCTATGACGGAAATGAATGCGCGCTCCCGTTTGCATTGTATCGGCGTTCTCCGCGCAAAACTTCTGAAGGCAAATGGCAGGGTCGAAAACTAGGGCAAGTGCCAAAGGAGTCGCCAACCCAAAGGGGTGGATTGACCAATGGCACTAGGTCTTTCGGGGCGGGGTGTTAGTCCGAGTGAAAATGGAGCCTGGAGGGTGACTCTCCCTGAAGGACTGAATCCCTCAAATAAGGCCCTTTCCCCTTTCATTCATCCGCGTAGGCCTCTGCCTGGCTTCTTCCACGCGTAAATCAGCAGAAGAAATTTTGAGACGATTTTGGAACACTTGGCGCTAGCGTAACGCTGGCGACAGGGTTACAATCAGATCCCTCTGACTGAAGAGGGGACAAGAAATGAGGGTAGATTCCTCAGCGGGTTGGGGTCAATGAAAGCTTGAAGAAACGGTAATTTTTTTCTTAATTAAAAGGAGGCTGCCATGAAGAAAGACAAAGAAAATTTTCCCTATGCGAGGAAGAAGGCAAAAATTTTGAGACTGATGATTCCACTTGTGGTGTTGGGAATGATAGCAACATTTTCCCCAGCGCAGGGTTACGAGATCTGGCTCACCGATCAATCGGATACGGCGGACAAGAGCGGAGGATACCTGTATGTGTATGATGGGGCGCAATTGGCTGCCAATCCGGGGCAAGCCCAACCCACCAAGAAGATAGACCTCAGCAAGGAAGTCAATTCGTTTTGCAAAAAGGAGACGGGAAAGGCCGTCCGTCGTCCCCACATGATCTTTTTCACGAAGGACCAAAAGTTTGCCGTTATTTCTTTCCTGACTGGCCAGGTCTTATTTATGGATGCTTCGTCCAAACAGCCAATAGGCTGTATTTCCGTAGGTAAAAACGTTCACGCAGCCTGGCCCACCCCTGATCAGCGACTGGTCATTGCCGCCAATATAAAAGAGAAAACCTTTATTCGGATCAACACCGATTACTCTTCTAAAAATTTCAACTTTGATGGGCAACGGGATGTTATCAACCTCAAGGCTCTGGAAACCGGTGAGCGTCCTGATAATGCGCCCATCTGTCCTATTACCGAGTCCTCTAGTACCTATGCCTTTGTCACCCTTCGAGGCGGGGGCCTTCTTGTCATCAATGTGAAAGACACGCCGATGAAGGTCGTTAGTTCCCTCAACGATAATCAAATTCATCCTGGCGGATGTGGAGGGGTTCAGGTTGGGAACACGATGTATGTGAATTCTGGCGGAGGGTGGCCGGTGGCTCCGTTGGCGTATGATGTCTATGCACTTAATTTGAATGGGCTGCCCAATTCTCTATCTGCCAAGTTGGTAAGCTCCCGAGACACCATGTTTGCGGATTCCCATGGCATGGTGGCGGTGGGACAGTATCTTTGGGTGGTGGATCGGGCTGGGAACAATATTGAGATCATCGACACGGTCTCGCATTTCATTGTGGGGGTGATCAATCTGGTTGGTTCTCATAGCCCTGATCCTGCTCCTGATTTGATTGGTGTGGCTCCGGACAACAGCTATGTCTTTACGAACCTGCGAGGCATTCATCCTCTCACAGGAAATAATAAAGAAGTGAACAACGCCAAAGGTTCGACACCGGGAATTCTCGTCATAAAAGTACAAAATAATGGTCGGGGCGGAAAGGTAGTTGGAGTTTCTGGTGTCTCGAACATGAAAAATGGAAAGGAGACTGCGGATCCCCACGGGATTGCTGTTAGGGGATCATAAATATTGAAGGTCAGATTTGGGGTCAGGTCATCAGAATTGGGGTCATCAGAATTGGGGTCAGGCATGACTATTGATTTCCCCCCCACTCCTCCTGCAGACGAAAGACCCCGCTGGCTCGGGCACGGTACATGGCCTCGTCGTCTTCACCAAACATGATCAGGCTGGTTTATCCATCTTCGCACAATGCTCCCACCGCCAGTCC
>JACZVJ010000086.1 GCA_022572725.1 Nitrospinota bacterium
CATGCAGCATCCCACTTCGTCAGACATTTTCCCCTGCGAGAAAGGGCCCCTCATCCACACCTGCCTTCCTCAATCAAGACCTTTAAAGGGCCAGGAAGCACCCACCCGAACCATTCACTCTGTCCCCTGGCAAGTGAAGGGGGGCTTGGGGAAGTCGCCTCAAGGTGCACGGTGAACTGCCTTCATTATCTTCGAAATCGCAGGGAACCACCAACATGGATTTCTTTAGAGTCATGCCAAGGGCCTGTTAAAAAATAACTTAGACAAAATCGCGCCCAGATTTGGGTCGGATTTGGACGGAACGATTGAGAAAAATCCGAGGCATAGCACGGCTATGGTGAGGTTTTTTCGATTGAGGCGCGTTCAAAGACGGCCCGAAGATGGGATGCGAGATGTCCAAGTTATTTTTTAACATGCCCCAAGTCCACCCCAGACGTAAGGGGTTACCTGCCCATCATGTACCATAATTCCCAGCGGAGTGCACGGAAGTTGTGCTGAGAAAAAATTTACAGCTTTTCACTGATATCACGTCCTGTCCTTCACCCGGTGGTGAGGTGGCCGACCCCCTCGGGATTTGGCGGAAAACCACATCAAGTGACACTGCGCCATTGTCGACAACCGATTGTGCACGAGCCACGGTTTTGGTACTGTTACCACCCTCTTTAAAAATGGCACAACCGAAAGGGAGGTCCCTTTTTTCGAACCTCTCGATGAGGAATCCAGGGGTTCCTCGACTACCATCCCGACAATTCAACCTACCCTTTCAAAACAGGGTTGCACGGTGAGACCTCTAGCGAAAAGACTAAGCTTGTGCACCCTTTTGTAGTCAAGTGAGGGATTCTATGAGTACGAACGATAAGCAAGTGATTTTTTCCCTTATCGGCGTGGGCCGCATCCACCCACCCAAAAAGCAAGTTCTCAAGGACATCTACTTGTCTTTTTATTATGGGGCAAAAATTGGCGTGCTGGGACTGAATGGATCCGGAAAGAGCACATTGCTACGTATCATTGCCGGCGTGGACAAGGACCACCTTGGGGAAATCACCTTCTCCAAAGGCTATTCAGTTGGGTTGTTAGAGCAGGAGCCGCAACTGGATAAAACCAAAAGCGTCAAGGAGGTCATCGAGGAAGGTCGCCAGGACATCATTGCTCTGCTGACTGAATACGAAGCCGTGAGCAACCGATTGGGGGAACCTCTGGATCCTGAGGAAATGGAAAAGCTGTTGGACAAACAAAGCACATTGCAAGAAAAAATTGAAGCGGTCGATGGGTGGGAATTAGAACACCACCTTGAGATTGCAATGGACGCCCTCCGGTGCCCGCCCTCGGATACCAAGATCGAGGTCCTTTCAGGGGGCGAACAACGTCGGGTCGCTCTCTGCCGTCTCCTGATTCAAGAACCGGATATCCTGCTCTTAGATGAGCCCACCAGCCACCTGGACGCTGAATCGGTCCAATGGCTCGAGCAGCATTTGCAGCAATACAAAGGTACGGTCATTGCTGTCACTCACGATCGGTATTTCCTCGACAACGTCGCAGGGTGGATCCTGGAACTCGACCGTGGCTATGGCATCCCATTTCAAGGAAATTATTCTTCCTGGTTGGAACAAAAGAAGGCCCGATTGGAAAAAGAGGAGAAGGCAGAATCCAAGCGGAGAAAAACCTTGGAACGGGAACTGGAATGGATCCGGATGTCGCCCAAGGGTCGTCAGGCCAAGGGCAAAGCCCGCATGACCCGATACGAACAGATGCTGAGCGAGGAACACGAAAAAATGGGGGAGGACCTGGAAATTTATATCCCACCGGGCCCTCGGCTTGGGAACATCGTGCTCGAAGCCAAAAATCTCCGCAAATCCTTTGGAGAGAAGGTGCTCTTTGAAAACCTTTCTTTCTCCTTGCCACGAGGAGGAATCGTTGGAGTCATCGGCCCAAATGGTGCCGGAAAAACAACCCTATTACGTATGATTACTAATGCGATTCAGCCTGATTCGGGTTCGTTCACCGTGGGAGAGACTGTTACCCTTAGTTATGTGGATCAGGACAGAACATTGGATGGCAGCAAAAATGTGTGGGAGGTCATTTCAGAGGGGTACGATACCATCAAACTCGGCAAATCCGAAGTGAGTTCACGGGTTTACGTCAGTCGCTTCAATTTCAGTGGAACCGACCAGCAAAAGAAAGTCAAGGATCTCTCAGGTGGAGAACGGAATCGGGTGCATTTGGCCCGCATGGTCAAAGAGGGGGCGAATCTGTTGTTGTTGGATGAACCGACCAATGATCTCGACGTCAACACCCTACGGGCCTTGGAAGAGGGCCTTGAACGGTTTGGCGGCTGTGCCGTGGTGAGCACTCACGATCGCTGGTTTCTGGATCGTATTGCGACACACATTCTGGCCTTTGAAGGCAATAGCCAGGTGGTCTGGTTTGAGGGTAACTATAGTGAGTATGAGGCTGATCGAAAAAAACGACTGGGAAAAGAAGCCGATCGCCCGCATCGAATCCGCTATCGAAAGCTTATCCGGGAGTAGATCCTATTTCATGAAGGACAAGGGGACCTCCCCGACATGAAAGTATGAATACCTCACCGGACATTCTGATTGCTCGATCATTTGGCATCGTCGCTATTGCTTCGGGTTTTATCATGGGCCTTCACGGGTTGGATCACCCAGACTCCCTTTGGTTGCCGACGGCACTGGGATTGATTGTTTCGGGCCTGGTGGCTCAGGGATATGCTTTCATCCGGACCATTTCCCGAGCAACACACAAATCCCAAAAAGAGAAGGAAGAATGAAGTATTTCACGGGAATGAGCCGACAAAAAGATAAAGGCGAGGTGTCCTGGGCCAAAAGAGTCATGTGTGGGACCCTTATTTTCCTCTGGTTGGCGGTGGCCGCCTGTAGTCATTGGCGGGAGGCCTACCTTGACGATGGAATCAATGAGGCAACCCAGGAGGAGGTGGTCAATAAACTTGGGAAGCCCTGGCGTACAAAAACATCTCTCCTCAATGGTAAAACGACCTGGACCTATCGTTATGTTCTCACTGAAAGCGAGCTTGATCCCCTAGGTTTAGGAATTATCGGCCGGGGTGTTACGCAGGTGTCCGACGCCGCCGCCGGGATATTCGGGCAAAGTGATTCCGGAGGGAACAGAGAAAAACCAATCTGTATCCACTACCTCCTTACCTTCGATAAGCGTAAGACCTTACAGGATTGGAAACGGGAGGATTGTTCGGGAACTCCGTTATGATCACCACCAGTACCTTCTTTGCACCCTGCCCGCGTGGACTGGAGCCGGTTCTCTCCGAAGAGCTTGAAGGCTTGGGAGCCCAAGCCATTGAAGGAACCCACGGAGGAGTGACCTTTAGGGGTCCATTCAATTTGTGTTATGCGGTCAATCTCGAAAGCCGAATTGCGAGCCGAGTGCTGTGGCAGGTGCACCGTGGTCCCTACAGGAGCGAACAGGACATTTACCGAGCTGCTTATGACCTTCCTTGGCCAACTTGGTTTTCAGTTCGCTGTCGAATCAAAGTCAGGGTAGAAACCCGGCATTGCCTGCTCAACAGCCTGGATTTCATTACCCTACGCATTAAGGATGCCGTATGTGACAAATTCAGAAAGGTCGGGGGGCTTCGTCCGAGCGTGGACACCACGTCCCCGGATTTCAGGATCCATGCCTTTCTCAATGAGAAGCATGTGACGCTCTACCTTGATACATCCGGTGAACCGTTATTCAAACGGGGCTTGCGGAAAATAAGCGGAGCCGCCCCACTAAGAGAAAACCTGGCAGCGGGAATATTACAGCTCTCCGGATGGAAACCGGATCAAGCCCTCATGGACCCCATGTGCGGGACCGGCACCATTCTCATGGAGGCCGCACAAATGGCGAGAAACATGGCACCGGGCTTGAACCGGCGCTTCGCTTTCCAAAAGCTTACCTCTTATGACCCAACAATCTGGAGACAGCTATACCGGGCTCGGCGATCACAAGAAGCCCCGCCCAAACCCTTGGCCATTTATGGGTATGACAAGCAGGCCGTAACCCTCAAGGCCGCTCAGACGAATCTGAAAGCTGCTGGCCTCTCCGATGCAGTCACCCTCCAGCAAGTTGATGTATTGCACATTCATCCTCCGGCTGAGAAGGGCATCATTGTGACCAATCCCCCCTATGGCATGCGGACGGGGAACCCGACCCAACTCGCCACCTTTTACCCCCAGTTCGGGGACGTCCTTAAACACCGTTTTCCCGGTTGGCGGGCGTACGTGTTCACCGCTGACCCGCGATTTCCTAAATTAATTGGGCTAGCCTCCTCTCGACGTACCCCTCTCTTCAACGGAGCCCTCGAATGCCGGCTTTTAGAATACAAATTGGGTCTGGGGTCCTGGCGCCGGAGTAAAAGAAACTCTGGCTAAACCAAAATCCAGCTACAATGTCGTCTGTTGTTAAAAGTGGCGCCTTCCTCCAGCAATGTTTTGCAGTTCATCCCCTCTCACTCAGCTTTAAATTGCTGAAACTTCCAGACAAAGTAGGGATCCTCTGCACCAACTGCAAAATGCAGCACAGGCTGATCTTTAGGGGGTTGGCGATCGTTATGGGTCAGGGGCAACTCGCCGAACAAGGAGCGGTGGATTCAATTTTGAAGTGTGCGACTGAGCATCAGGAGAACCTACGGGTAAGCGGTGTGGATGTTGTCCGCGATATGGTTCAATTCCGATGTAGAGGGTGTAAAATGAGGTACCAAGTCACCATCACCTCCATTGAAACGTACCAGCCATAAAAGGCTTGTTGGCCAGTCTCTACAAGCCGAAAAGCTTGCCCGACCATGCTCGTCTTCGCAATATCTCAGGGTCATCCCTCACCCTAGGATCCTTTTTCCCCTCCAGAGAATGAAGGCTCGCTGAACGACTCGTGCGGAATCTTCCCATCAGAGAAAAATAAGAGGGATCGAAAAAACACCCTTGGGGTTACGCACCCCATACCGGAAGTTGGCCGTTTACGATATGGACTCTATAAAAAAAAGGAGCCGCCAAAAGGGCGGCTCCTCGAAAGGACGGTTCCTTCGAAAAGGTGATTACTTGTTGGGCTGTGGCGTGAAACGCAAATACGGTTTAACCACCCGGTGGCCCTTGGGAAACTTGGAGGGGACGTCTTCATCCTTCACGGCAGGCACGATGATGCAATCTTCTCCGTCCTTCCAGTTCACAGGTGTCGCCACTTGGTATTTCGCGGTCAGTTGTAAAGAATCCACCACTCGCAAAATCTCATCAAAATTCCGACCCGTCGAAGCCGGATAGGTCAGCGTCAGTTTGATCTTCTTATCCGCCCCAATGACAAAGACCGACCGTACCGTCATATTGTCCAGAGCATTGGGGTGGATCATATCGTACAGATTCGCCACCTTCTTTTCCGGATCTGCAATGAGAGGGTAACTCAAGGAACAGTTTTGAGTTTCATTAATGTCGTTAATCCAACCTTTGTGGGCCTCCAAACCATCCACGCTTATAGCGAGGACCTTCACGTTGCGTTTTTTAAAATCCTCTGTAAGTTTAGCCATTGCGCCCAATTCGGTCGTGCACACAGGTGTGAAGTCCTTGGGATGCGAGAAAAGTATTCCCCAGCCATCCCCAAGCCATTCATGAAAATTGATGGTGCCTTGCGTCGTTTCCGCTGTGAAATTGGGAGCTTCATCCCCTAATCGTAGTGCCATGATATGTTCCTCCTCTTCTTAAGACACATTAAAATTTCTTCCCTCCCCAGGTGGAGACTGTCCATTGATGTCCCCCAGGCCGGGTAATCCCATATAGGACAATTAAATACTATAAGCCACCCAGGAAAAGGTCGTCAACTTCGTGATTGACGTAGGAGCTAATCCTGTCCAGCCCCAAAACTATTTGGAACACTACCCTAGGAGCCTGTCCGAGATTAGCGATCGTCGCGAGGGTGTGCTGGTTTGAGTCAGATGTTTCGATCGTTTGAGGCGAATAGTGGGGCCTATTTAACGAAAAGGATCGGAAGATCTGGCCAAATCCAGCGCAACCGCAGTAGATCCGTCTAATCTTGGACAGGCTCCTAGGGTCGAACTCCCCCCCTCTCCAGCCTTAAAAAGACCCCTCACACCAACACCAGGCTCCTCAAGTGGTGGGGAGCAGAAAAATATCAGGCCGTCACGTATAAAGGTGCCCAACCCATTGTTCATAGCCATTGAGATACAGGGTCGGCAAACGCTGATTGGTCCCAATCATACGCTCAGTCGCCTGGGACCACCGTGGATGAGGGATTTGAGGATTGACATTGGCAACAAAGCCATACTCAAAAGGGACCAGCGTATTCCAAAACGTGGAAGATGGCTCGGCGGTGAACTCTATGGACACGATGGATTTAATGCTTTTGAAACCGTATTTCCAAGGTGTGACTAACCGAAGAGGCGCCCCATGCTGCTTGGGAAGAGGATGGCCATAAATACCCGTGACCAGCATCGTCAGTTCATTGATCGCTTCCTCCATGGTGAGGCTTTCAGTATAAGGCCAAGGCCCATAGCCCCGCTGGCCCATGGCAATGTTGGGTGAATAAAAAGAGGTAAATCGAATATATCGGGCCCCGCTCAACGGTTCGATCTTGTCAATCAAGGCCTTGAGCGGGAACCCGGTCCACGGCACGGTCATCGCCCAAGCCTCGACACATCGATGCCGGTACAGACGCTCCTCTAGAGGCATAGTCCGAAGCAATTGATCCACATCGATTTGTTGAGGCCTATTCACTAGACCCTTAATCTCAAGGGTCCAGGGTCGTGATTTAAATCCGCCAACCCGCCGCCATACATCATCCTTGGCTTCACTGAACTCGTAAAAGTTGTTGTATTGCGCGGCAATGTGCTCTTCCGTTAATGGCCGATCGAGCACAAATTCAGGATACCGGGTCGCTGGGTATACCTCACGGTCAAAGTCGGACCAATCAAAGTTTTTCGGATTTTTCGCAAACTCCTCTTCACTCACATGGGTGGTGCAACCTGGCAATACCCCAGAAGCCAGCAGCACGCCGGCCCCAAATAACTTTAAACACGACCGCCGATTCACCGCTTTGAAGTACAGCGGCTCCGGAGTGGCTTTTCGTTCGGGAATTCGCCAGGTCGGAGGAAGAATTAGATTCGCCATGGGGAAACACCTCCTGAAATTCAGACCTCTACACAGCCTATCGCTGCCCCGCATCTGAGGTCAAGGTTTTCAACTCTGCCTTCAGGTGCAGGGGCAAGAGAAAGGATCCATCACAGGGGCCAGTCAGAGTCCAATAGGAGGCTGGGGGTCAAGAAGATACAAGGAGAAGGCCTCAAAGGATTAAGCTGAGAATGAGTCCTACAAAGTAGTTGGGTACCCCAAATCGCCATGTGTCCCGGATTGGCGCATGGTTGGTTCACCACCCAATTCGACAGGGCCACAAAATTTCTGGTACAAAACCTATCTTATGGCTAGCCAACAGCATCTTTCAGTTCTCCAACAAGGACTCGAAGCTTGGCATGCATTTCGAAAGGCCAATCCTGCCTTACGGGTCGATCTGACAAGCGCGAATCTTTCAGGGCTGAATCTTGCAGGGGTAGATCTGACAGGGGCAAATCTGATGGATGTGAACTTGAGCAAGGCCAACCTTTCTGGAGCCAATCTGGCTGGGGCCAACCTGGCGGAAGCGAATCTCGTTGAGACGAACCTTACCCTCGCGAATTTTAGGCAGGCCAATCTAAGCGAAGCGGATATGGTGAAGGCCAACCTCTCTCAAGCAGATTTGAGTCATGCCAGTCTTCTCAAAGCGGACCTCTCACGTGCAGATCTTACCGAGGCGAACCTTTCACATGCGAATCTCCATCTCGTGAATTTTCAGGGGGCAAACCTCAATCGGGCGGACCTCCAACATACCAAGCTGCGAGAGGTAAACCTTGAAGAGGCAAATCTGGAGGAGGCCAATTTACGAAAGGCTGATCTAGCCCACTCCTCTCTCATTAAGGCGAACCTGACCGGGGCCAATCTCGAGGAGGCCTCCTTCATCCAGGCCAATTTCCAAGAAGCGAACCTTCTATCGGCCCGGCACCTGACCGTAATCCAGCTTAGCAAGGCTAAAACCCTGAAACAGGCTCAATTGGATAGCCCCCTCCTGGAACAGCTTTCGGCACAATATCCTACGCGTATGCCTGGATAGTGAATAGCCCTGGTGTGGGCCTCGATTTCGTCCCCAGCCTTCATCCATTCTGCTGATCCGGAAGAGGAGCTGACCTTCTCCCCAGGAAAGTCAGCTCGGCGACCCCAGATTTGTCTAACTCCCCTTTCCCGGCCTCGACAAGCCGCTGGTACTGAGAGAAGGTCGCCCTTGCCAAGGGAAGGCTGAGACCTACCTGGTCAGCCAACTGAATGGCAATACCCGAATCTTTGGCCGCATGGGCTGCTGAAAAGTAACACTCATGGTCGCGGTTCTGCATATCCGTTCCATCCGTCTCAAGGACCCGCGAGGCCGCCCCAGTTTGAGCAAACACCTCACGCAGCATGGATAATTCCAACCCCAAGGCTTCCCCCAGCCCCAACCCTTCGGCCAACCCGGCTGTATTAATATTCATCACCATATTCACCAGAGCCTTCACTTTTGCAGCCTCTCCTGCGGGCCCCACATAACGAAGGGAGGAGCTTAGGGACTCAAGAAGCGGTCTGGCCTTGGCAAAAGCTTCCTGCTTTCCTGCGCACAGTAAATACAAAGTCCCCGCCCGAGCCTGCGGAATGCTGCTCGCCATACAAGCCTCTACACTCTGGGCACCCCCTCTCTCAGCGAGCTGTTCCACTTCAATATGGATGCGGGGTGACACCGTCGCACAATTGATGAATAGACGCCCTTTGCCATACCTGAGGAGGCTCGTTTCATCTCCCTCAGCAAAAATCCTCCGCATCGCCTCATCATCCGTGACCACGGTGAAAATGACATCCGTGAGCTCGGCGACCCGCGCCGGCGTTTTAGCGGCCTCACACCCAAGTTCGTGGGCCAACGCTGCAGCCTTGTCCCAGTTGGAATCATACACGGCTGAGAGGGTATACCCTTGTTCCTTCAGGCGCCGAGCCATATTAGCCCCCATGCGTCCGATACCGACAAACCCGATTTGACTATCGTCCCGTGTCATGAGTTATCCATTCCTTTCCTGCCAATGGAATGAAGTCCGACCAAAAATTTTGTCTGACTATTTGGTGAGTTGGGGACACACTTCATTATCAGCTTTGTCTTCATGTTGAAACGTTTCCTCCGCGATACGGCCTGGATTATTACGGTCCAGGCACCTCAATGCATCCTACAGAAATTGCCAAAGACCCTGCCAGACCGATGGGGAAACTCGCGGGAAACCGCTTTGATTTCATCCAATAGTCACAGCGGTAGAAATACACCCCCAGGGCTTTCCTTCCCCGCCTTCTCCCTGTCTAGCAGGGTGTTGAACAACTCAAAAATTTTCAGAAGCCGTTCATTCTACATGAAAAACTCAAAACACCAGTTGCAAGGCAGGATGTTCAAAAAAGCCCGTCATCTCACCCGCCCAACCCCGGCGCGCCAAGACGCGCCTTTCCACGGGCAAGGCCGCAGGCCCTTTGGCGCGCGGAGCGTACACGGAGTACGTGAGCACGACAAAGGGCCGAGAACGCCGCTGGTGGACTTTTTCAACATCCTGCTAGGAACCTCTCAGACCCTGAGGCAGTCTACACTGAAAAACTAGGAGAAACATAAGGAAAGGAGAAACAAGTTTTGCAAAAAGTTGAAATCGGCCCGGCAATGATGCCGGCTGCCCTTGTTCTAAAGATTCGTCCATGAATGGCCGACCAACTCCCTAGAACCCATTCCAACCCAGTGGAGAATTCCACGCCTCATACTCAAACTTTTCCCACTCATTCAGATGGTTTCCCAAACCATCGTGAGACACGAGCAAGACCTTTGGGTAAAAACACCGATGTCGTAGGCGGGTTCCCTCACCGGCTTGTGTTCTATTACATGGGTCAATACTCAAGAGCAATGAGCAGCGCATGGTCGGTTGAGGAATTGGTTTGGGTCCCATCCACCCCCACGTCAAAACCTCCATTTTTACCTGAGGATGGATGGAAGGGTGAAAGGGAGAAAAGGACACCAGAATGGTTGTCGCCTTTTTAAGCCTTGGGGTCATTCTCGTCCTGGGGGTTCTATTCGTTTTTTTCGTCCCTAGGGAGCCATCCCTAAATAAGGAGACAAGGGAAACATTTGTGGGTTGCCCCGCGCACTTCAACCCTACGCAGTTTTATGTGGACAAGGACGGGGGTGAAGGAATCGGCTTTAGCGAAGGGCAAAAATCCATTTGCCTAGTCAAGCCCGATACCTCGAATACCAAAGTATTGCCAATTAAGGACCTTCTACTTTCCGAGGTGCTGGAAAATGGAACGGTGGTAGCCAAATCCTCACGGTCAGATGACAAGGGAAAGGAGCTCTTAGCAAAAATCCACACGTTCAATGCCAAGGCCAGTTCTGAGCAAGATCCTGAACAAGCCACGTCGTCGGAAAATGGGAACTCCTCTGGAAATACCAACTCAATTGAATTGCGCATTTTGGTAAATGACGATGATCCCGTTCATGTCGTCAGCTTTTTAAATATGGAGTCCAAAAAAGGTGGTCTAATATATAACGTGGCAGCGACCGAGGCGAAAATTTGGCAAGATATAATGAATTCCTTGATTAAAAAAGCAGGACAGGAGTGACAGCCACGAAAACAGAAAAATAAGCTGGCCCCCTAAAGGACATGACCATGAAAAGGAAAAAACCTCTCATCAATCATTTCTCTCCCTTTGATTCCTTTCACAAATAATAGCCCGTTGAATTAAGCGTAGTCCCCCAATCTCTCCAACCCCGAACACCTTTACCCATTGTGCTCGGACTTGGAGCACTTGGATCCTCACCTAAAACCCCCGTGTGGTTACTTGCCCCCACTGGAAGGGGAGGGAGCCCCTGAGAAAGCAGGGTGTTTGGGTTTTTCAGCACCCCGCTATTGTAGTGGTTCGTAATGGCTTTGACATACCCCAACACCTGAACATCATCCTGAGTGGATCGATGCACAAATGGGAAGGGCGGTAGTCCCTCGCTGTTAACCCTACAGGGTTTTTCCCCCTTCGGCGTGGCCGAGAAGCACGGCCGAATCCGGACCCTGGGCAGCGCACTTGTCTGAGCGAAGCGAGTTGCGCAACGGCCGGATTCGGCGAGCCTCGCAGGGAATCCGAAGAACCACGCCAGAGCGGCGATGGTTTTGGGTCCTTGATCATAATCCAACAGTCCCCCCCCGTTAAATTCGAATTCCAGACCGAAGCCTCCTTTGACAGCTCAAGGTCGATAGCTTTCACCGCCCGGCATCTTCCCCGTTGTTGGGGAAGAACTTTACACCTGTCATTTCCTCGTTAGTCAGGCCACCCACATCTTTCCCTGGTCTCCATTTTCGCCTGACAAGGGAACACCCCCCTCTTTTGAGGAATTGTGAAAACCTGATCATTCGGGTTCCAATACACTCCTGCCCCAATCAGGCCTCTCACTGGTCAGAGGCCATTTGTGGCAGTCGAAACTGGATTCTTATGAAAAAAACGATCATCGGCATCCTCGGCTTGGGATTAGTCGTCGTGGCTCTCAAACTGACCATATTTTCTGTTCCAGACCCACTGATCTCCCGCCAAGACGTCCTCATGGCGGGCGATATAGAGAGGGTAAAGTTCTTAATTGCCGTGGGCGCTGATATCAACGAGCCTAATACCAAAGGGGTCACGCCCCTCCACGTGGTTGCCCAAGAGGGCTATCCTGCCCTCGCCCAACTTCTGATTGCGTATGGCGCCAACCTCCACACACGGTACCAAAACCTTTGGACGCCTCTCCACCTCGCTGCCCAAAGTGGGCATCTGGAAGTCACCAACTTGCTTATCGCTTACGGAGCAAACGTGAATGGGCCCAAAGACACCTTCACCCCCTTACACTTTGCTGCCCAAGAAGGCCATTTGGGCACCGCCCGCTTATTGATTGCCCATGGTGCCAATGTACAGGGGCAATACAAGAATGGCTGGACCCCACTCCATCTTGCAGCCCAGGAGGGCCATACCGACATGGTCACGTTTCTCCTCGACCATGGAGCCTTCATTCACGCCAAAAACGCCTTTGGCTTTACCCCTCTCCACTCTGCTGCATTCCTCGGACAGCTCACCACAACCATACGGCTGGTTGAAAGAGGGGCTGCCGTCATGGTCGAGGACACCTCAGGTCAAACCCCTCACCATCTTGCCCTGGCTGGGAACTACCACGCCGTTGCGGAGTTTCTCAGAAAATACGATGATCCAAAGGAGGATCTTGAAGAGGAATCCAGCAAACGCTCCCCAAGCCCAATCCTGCCGGATCGCCATCATGATAGGGACAGGGACCCATCAAGGGAGCCTTTCCCCGACGGTGATGTGTGGAAAACAGCCTAACTTAACTCAGAGAATGGTGGGCAGGTAGCAGAAAGGCGGCTTATACACGAAGCCTCGACCCGCAAGCCGAATGGCTCTTTTTGGCCCAAGCCGTACAGAACTGGGGCAATTCAAGGCAAAATGACCCAGATGATGGAGCACCCTCTCCTAAGAGCGATCTTGAGTTCAGCCTTACCCCTCTACGGCAAAAAATTATTCCTTCAGGTGCACTAACAGGTCT